>CAYURW010000065.1:0-233 GCA_964447145.1 uncultured Clostridiaceae bacterium | reverse complement strand
ACGGCACTTTACTGTTCGTATTAATTCCACTCCTTTGCTCTTAAGGCTTTTTGCAGCAGCAGGATTTAATCTGTAATCCACTACGGCCAGGCTGACCTTTCCCTCGGGAATAAACGGAGTTTTGAGAAACCCCAAAATAACACCTCCCCTCTGCATATAAAATAATTATGTACAAAAAATAAAAATGCTTATTGAATACAATAAGTTTGATTTTTGGAGGCGACACCCGGATT
>CAYURW010000064.1:0-15251 GCA_964447145.1 uncultured Clostridiaceae bacterium | reverse complement strand
TGGCGCTATGGCAATGGGCGGCCTGTTCGGGTTGCTTCTGGCATTTCTGAGTATTTACTTCAAAGCAAATCAGGTCATAGTGGGTACTGCAATTAACATTCTGGCTGCCAGCCTTACGACTTTTCTTCTAGTTGAAATTTGGGGCAGACCCGGACAGACGGACAATGTGGAGTACTTTAAGGCATGGGGGCCCTTTAATCTTTTTACTTATCTTGCATTTGCAATGGTCATTGCGGCATATTACATAATGTACAAGACCCCCTTTGGCTTAAGGGTTCGTGCGGTCGGTGAGCATCCGAGAGCCGCAGACACGTTGGGAGTCAATGTATATATAACAAGATACATATGCGTAACAATTAGCGGAATACTTGCCGGCATAGGGGGGGCCTCGCTCTCTATCGGGTCTCTGAGCCTTTTCAAGGAAGGAATGATTGCAGGTAAAGGCTTTATTGCTCTTGCGGCATTGATATTCGGGAAATGGAATCCTGTGGGGGCAGCTTTGGCATGCCTGTTCTTCGGCTTTGCGGATGCAGTGCAGACCATTGCGACCAATTTGCCGGTCCCCAAGGAGTTCCTGTATGCACTGCCTTACCTTATGACAATGTTTGCAGTATCCGGCTTTGTGGGAAGGTCTGTAGGGCCTGCCGCAAGCGGCATACCCTATGAAAAAGGTGAGAAGTAGAATTAATAAATAATGCGCTCCGGCGCATTTTTTATGGTATAGGAAAGTATAACTTTCCTATACCATAAAATACTTTTGATTTAAGTGCCTGAGCCAGATAGACTCAAATGCTAAGCACCCCGAAAACCCGGTAGTAACTGTGTTTTTCTTAGAGTATAATTTCAATTGGCAAATTGGCATAAAGATAACTTGCCAATGTTTACCTGACAGTAACCGTGTTATGCAAAAATTATTATTAAAGCTGCAAATGTGCTATAATATAAATGCCGCAGATGGTTTTAAGCTTTTACTCTAATTACAGCAATTATACTTTGCATTATTTTTCATCAATGGGGTGTATGGAATGAAAATGGGATATGATCTGGTCATAGAGCAGCAGCAAAAGCTAATAATGACACCGGAGCTCAGACTGGCCCTGAGAATACTCCAGCTGCCGGCAGTGGAGCTCGAGGAGTTTATTCAGAATGAGCTGGAGGCTAACCCTGTCCTCGAGATGACGGAGGAAAATAGGGATGAAAAATCAGAAGAACAACAAAAACTTGATAAGCAGGATAAGAAAGACATAGAAAAAGAAAAGGAAAAAGAGATAGACTGGAAGGAATATCTTCAATATCAAGGAAAGAGTTATTCCGCAGAAGGCTTTGACAACGAAGAAGCTCCGGAGTTTTCATATGAAAACTTTGTCACCTATTCATATACATTAAAGGATCATCTCCTTTCCCAGCTTATGGTCCTGCATTTGGAAGAGGATCTGAGGGGCATTGGCGAGTATATCATTGAAAGCCTTGATGAGAATGGATATCTTACAATCAGCAAGAAGGACATGGCATTGATACTCCATGCAGAGCCTGAGAAGATAGAAGAAGCTGTAAGAATAATTCAGACCTTTGAACCAATTGGAGTAGGTGCTATTGACCTGAAGGAATGCCTGCTGATACAACTTAAGAGTAAAGAGATTTTTAACGAAAAGCTTGAGGCTGTTGTGAAGGACCATCTGGATGATATCGCATGCAACAGGCTCAATAAAATATCAAAAAAGCTTTCCATAAGTGTTAGCGAAGCGCAAAATTACAGCGATATAGTCAAAAATCTCGAACCAAAGCCCGGAAGGTCCTTCGAGGGGAATACTCCGGCAAAGTATGTCACCCCCGATGTGTACATTGAAAAAATTGGGAAAGAGTATTTGGTTATGGTGAATGATTACTATGGCCCCAGGCTGATAGTAAACCAATATTATAAGAATATACTTGTTTCGGAGGACAAATCATCCCAGGCCTCCACCTTTATTAACAATAAGCTGTCCTCGGCAATGTGGCTGATAAAGAGTCTGGAGCACAGAAAAAACACATTATATAACGTTATGAAGGCCATACTTGAGTATCAAATGGATTTTTTTGAAAAGGGGAATAAGTACCTCAAAACAATGACATTGAAGAAAATTGCTGAAATGGTGAATGTACACGAATCCACCGTAAGCAGGACGATTAACGGAAAATACGTACAGACACCCAGAGGCATATTCGAAATAAAATATTTTTTCAAAAGCGGTGTGGACAGCAGGGGCGGGGAAACAATCTCTTCTGAAAGCATTAAAAAAATAATAAAAGGATATGTAAGCCAGGAAGATACAGGTAAACCCATAAGTGATCAGAATATTGCAGACTTTCTTATACAGGAGGGATACATGATATCCAGAAGAACAGTAGCAAAATACAGAGACGAGCTGGGGATCCCCTCTTCGTCGAAAAGGAAGAGGTATTAGGGGGACATGGAGACCTTATCTTTAAGGAGTTTTGTGTAGGATCATTAAGCAGGTTTGTGTGGAAGAGGAGGTTTTGCCTCTTCTTTTTCTTGATTAGTGTTCTGCAGAAGTGATGCTATCATTATTTAATAATCTTGGATGCCTTTTGGGAAATGCAATAGCCATACATTTGCAGTGGTTTATGGAACATGAAATAGCAGTGTATTTGCGGATGCTTATGGAATAACTTGTTGGGTAAATCCTACCTTACATATTGAAACTGGAAAGTATATGTAATATAATGATTATATCGGGACGTCAATGTTATATGTGGGATAAAATATGACCATAGGGGTATAGAAATGCGAGAGTTTTTGAATTTACAGAAAAAATTGGTACCGGAGATAACCGAAATTATCCAAAAGAGGCATAGCATCCTAAGAGCGATAGAACATAATCAGCCTATCGGGAGGCGTGCGCTTGCAGGACTTCTGGGACAAAGCGAGCGGTGGGTAAGAAGCGAGCTGGACATTCTCAAGGATCAAAACCTTATTTGCATACAAGCTTCAGGTATGGCAGTAACCAATGAAGGCAGGGAGATAATAGACAAGCTGGGGGATTACATTTCAGAGCTTAAAGGGCTTAAGGACATTGAAGGCGCAATTAAAGAGATGCTTGGGGTCAAGGAATGCCTTGTGATCCCGGGGGATATGGATAATGATCCACAGGTGCTTGTTGAAATGGCCAAAGCTGCATTTGAATACATAAGAAAAGCAATAGGAGACAATGACATAATTGCGGTAAGCGGTGGATACTCAACTTTGGCTGTGGCCGAAAATTCATACAGGATTGGCGCCGGTAATGTCACCGTAGTGCCGGCAGGGGGAGGTATAAAGGCAGATTTGGAGAGACAGGCAAATATAGTTGCGGCAAAAATGGCCAACAATATAGGAGGCAATTACTATCTTCTTCATCTCCCGGACAATATAAGCGAGGATATGCTGAGAAGAATGTCTGATGATCCTGATATAGCCAGGGTGCTCGACTACATTGCCAGAACCAACATATTGATATATGGCCTAAGCTCCTTTGAGTCCCTAAGCATGAAAAGAAACTACACTGAAGAGGAAATTGAAAGG
Source organism: uncultured Clostridiaceae bacterium (assembly GCA_964447145.1). GTDB lineage: Bacteria > Bacillota > Clostridia > Lutisporales > Lutisporaceae > BRH-c25. Next base: position 11,689 of record CAYURW010000064.1, on the reverse strand, counting down.
CTCAAGACTCTTAATGTAAGAGCCGAGGCTTTTGGTTGTTTTTTTGACATAAGTGGGAAAATTGTGCATAAGTCCGGCAGTGTAGGTATAAAACCGGAGCATTTAGACAATATAAAGACTATGATTGCAGTTGGCGGAGGAGCCAGGAAGGTCGAGGCAACAATACTGGTAAACAAGGGTGGGAAAAACAGAGTCGTTGTTACAGATGAAGCTGCCGCCCGTGAAATATATAGTGTTTTAAAAGGAGGAAACTAATATGGCATTAAGAGTAGGTATTAACGGATTTGGGAGAATCGGAAGACCGGTTTTCAAAATCGCACAGGAAAGATTCGGAAAGGATGCAGAAATTGTACTGATAAATGACCTGACTGATCCCAAAACATTAGCCCACCTGTTAAAGTATGACAGCACATACGGAAGATATGACAAGGATGTACAGGCAAAGGATCATTCCATAATTGTCGATGGAAGAGAGATCGAAATCTGCGCTGAGACTAAGCCCGAAAACATCAAATGGGGAGATTACGGAGTAGATGTTGTAATTGAATCTACAGGTAGGTTTACAAGCAAGGAGACTGCTATGGCCCATGTTGTTGGGGGCGCAAAAAGAGTAATAATCTCCGCACCGGCAAAAAATGAAGATATAACAATAGTAATGGGAGTGAATGAAGGCAAATATGATCCGGAGAAGCATGTGATAATATCAAATGCTTCATGCACAACAAACTGCCTGGCACCGGTCGTCAAGGTTCTTCATGAGAATTTTGGCATTGTCAAAGGGCTGATGAACACTATCCATTCATATACAAACGATCAGAGAATATTGGATCAGCCTCATTCAGACCTTAGAAGATCAAGAGCAGCCGCATTGTCAATTATCCCGACCACGACCGGGGCAGCAAAGGCTGTATCTCTAGTTCTGCCCGAGCTTAAAGGAAAACTTACGGGTCTTTCAATGAGAGTTCCCACCCCCACGGTATCTGTGGTGGATCTGGTTGTTGACCTGGAAAAGGAAGTTGGCATTGATGAAGTTAATATGTCCCTGAAGAGAGCTGCAGAAAATGAGCTTAAGGGGATACTTGAATATTCAGAGGAACCTCTGGTTTCAATTGACTTTAAGCAGGATCCCCATTCCTCGATATTGGATGCTCTGTCAACAATGGTAATAGGAGACAATATGGTAAAGGTCATTGCATGGTATGATAATGAGTGGGGTTATTCCAACAGGATAGTTGATCTGATAAAATATATGGCAAATGTATAATTTGGAGGGATTTTCATGCTGAACAAAAAATCCATACAGGATATAGATGTCAAAGGCAAAAAAGTCCTTTTGAGAACAGACTTCAATGTTCCCATTGATGAAAACGGCAATATTACGGATGACAGAAGGATAAGAGAAGCACTGCCTACAATCAGCTACCTTAGGGAACATGGTGCAAAGGTTATAATTATGTCGCACTTTGGAAGGCCTAAGGGAAAGTTCAACAGCAAGTATTCTCTTAAGCCGGCAGCCGAAAGGCTGTCTCAAAAACTTGGGACCGAAGTCAAAATTGCCGGCGACATAATTGGGAACGAAGTTGAGGCAATGGTTAGAGAACTTAAGGAAAGCTCCGTGATGATGCTTGAAAACGTAAGATTCTACGAAGAAGAAGAAAAGAACGACAGGGAGTTTTCAAAAAAGCTTGCGTCATTAGGGGATATTTATGTAAATGATGCCTTCGGAACAGCCCACAGAGCCCATGCTTCCACTGCAGGGATTGCGGAATTCCTGCCTTCTGCTGTGGGATTCCTTATAAAGAAAGAAATAGACATAATGGGCAAGGCTCTCACTTCTCCGGAAAGGCCCTTTGTAGCAGTTCTTGGGGGTGCAAAGGTCTCGGACAAAATCAGCGTTATAGAGAACCTTCTTGATAAGGTTGATACGATCCTTATTGGCGGAGGCATGGCCTTTACATTTTTCAGGGCAAAGGGTTATGAGACAGGCAGCTCGATAATGGAGGCCGACAAGATAGAGCTTGCCGGAGAACTTTTGAAAAAAGCAGAAGCCAAGGGTATAAAAATGCTGATTCCCGTTGATACGGTAGTTACCGCCGAATTCAGCAACGATTCGCCCTTCAGGACCGTGCCTGCAAATATGATACCCAAGGACCAAATGGGAATGGACATCGGCGAAAACACCAGAAGGATATTCGCAGAAATAATAAAAGGCGCCGGAACTGTTGTTTGGAACGGTCCTATGGGAGTGTTCGAAATGCCGAATTTTGCCAAGGGCACCTTTGAAATTGCAAAAGCAATGTCTGAATGCGGGGGCATAACAATTGTCGGAGGCGGTGATTCAGCTGCTGCTGTAGAGCAGATGGGATTTGCCTCAAAAATGACCCATATTTCCACCGGGGGTGGAGCATCTCTTGAATTTCTCGAGGGGAAATTGCTTCCCGGGGTAGAGGCAATAGATGACAAATAAAGAGCATATGACAATGCAAAGTAAGATAAAGCAGACTTATTTGACTATTTGCAAGTATGATTTATATGGATTTGATTATTTGGGATTATGACTTATAATGGAGGTATGGAAAATGCGTAAGCCGATAATAGCCGGTAATTGGAAAATGAATAAAACAATAAAAGAGGCAGTTGAGCTTGTCGAGGAACTGAAGCCCCTTGTCAGGGGATCAGGCTCAGAGGTCGTCGTATGCCCGGTTTTTATTTGTCTTAATGAGGCGGTAAAAGCCTCAATGGGAAGCAATATAAAAGTCGGTGCACAGAATATGTACTATAAAGACAGCGGAGCTTATACAGGCGAGGTTTCCCCTGCACTTTTGAAGGATATGGGAGTTGAGTATGTAATACTGGGGCATTCGGAGCGCAGGCAGTATTTCGGAGAAGTGGATCCCGAAATAAATAAGAAGGTTAATGCAGCACTGGACCATGGGTTGAAGCCGATTCTCTGCGTAGGGGAAACATTAGAGCAAAGAGAAGCGGGGAAAGCCTTTGATGTAATTGCCGCACAAGTGGGGGGGTGTCTCTGCGGTATGGAAAACAGAGACCTTGAGACCCTTATCATAGCTTATGAACCGGTATGGGCGATAGGCACGGGCAAAACAGCGACAAGTAATGATGCAAATGAAGTTATAGGTTTTATAAGAAATAAACTTAGGGATATGTTTGGGAACAAAACAGCTGACAATACAAGAATACTATACGGAGGAAGCGTCAAGTCCTCAAATATAGAAGAGCTTATGGGGATGCCTGAAATAGACGGTGCCCTTGTAGGCGGGGCAAGCCTTGACGCTTATGAGTTTTCCAGAATTGTCAGGTTTGATTCTTAAAATAATCATTTAGGAGGATTCTGATTATGACGACTATTTCGGATGTTTTTGCAAGGGAGATATTGGATTCAAGGGGAAATCCGACGATTGAGGTTGAAGTCGAGCTGGAATGCGGGGCCTTTGGCAGAGCTGCAATACCTTCTGGAGCTTCGACAGGGGCTTTTGAAGCTGTGGAACTTAGGGACGGGGACAAATCAAGGTATCTGGGCAAAGGAGTACTGACGGCTGTAAGCAATGTTAACGATATAATAGCCCCGGAGATAATAGGTATGAACGCATTGGACCAGGCGGCGATAGACAAGGCGATGATAGAGCTTGACGGTACTCCGAACAAAGGAAAACTGGGCGCAAATGCAACCCTGGGGGTATCTCTGGCAGTGGCCCATGCCGCAGCAGATGCCTTAGGACTTCCATTGTATCAGTATATAGGAGGGGTGAACGCAAGGACCCTTCCGGTTCCCATGATGAACATATTGAACGGTGGAAAACATGCCGACAATAACGTTGATATTCAGGAGTTCATGGTCATGCCTGTTGGCGCCGGGAGCTTCAAGGAGGCATTGAGGATGTGCGCCGAAATTTTCCACAATCTCAGAACAGTGCTTAAATCAAAGGGATATAACACCGCTGTCGGCGATGAGGGCGGTTTTGCTCCGAATCTCACCTCAAATGAAGAGGCCCTTCAGGTCATTGTTGAGGCAATAAACAAAGCAGGCTATGAGCCGGGCAAGGATATATATATAGCAATGGACACCGCTGCAACGGAGCTTTACAAAGAGGACGGAAAATATCATCTGGAAGGCGAAGGGGTGGTAATGACATCAGAAGAGATGACGGCATATTATGAAAGTCTTATTAACAAATATCCCATCATTTCCATAGAAGACGGACTTTCCGAGGAGGATTGGGAAGGCTGGAAGCTTCTTACCGAAAGACTTGGCAAAAGGGTGCAGCTGGTAGGGGATGATCTTTTTGTCACAAATACCGGAAGACTTTCAAGGGGGATAAAGCTGGGAGTTGCAAATTCAATACTTATCAAGCTGAATCAAATAGGCACTTTGACCGAGACCCTTGATGCGATTCAAATGGCAAACAGAGCCGGTTATACTGCGGTCGTGTCCCATAGATCCGGGGAAACGGAAGATGTGACAATTGCAGACCTGGTTGTTGCGGTGAACGCAGGACAGATAAAGACAGGGGCCCCTTCCAGGACTGACAGGGTCGCCAAATACAATCAGCTTATGAGAATTGAAGAGGGGCTGGATATAATGTCGGAATATCCGGGCATAGGGGCGTTTTTCAACTTCTAATATTTTCAATTGAAAAAGCTATACAACGTACAAAAATATGATATAATAATGGAGGTATAACATATGTACCTCATTATTATTTTACTGGCCTTTTGTGATAGGATCACTGCTTTAGAATTTGCATTTGGTTTGAAAATAATTATGGTTGTGTATTTTTTCAAAATCGTGGATACTATTTGGAATGGGAGGTGCTAAGAGTGCGAATAGCCTTAGTTATCATACAGTACATTGTATGCCTGGTACTGATAGTCAGCGTGCTTCTTCAACCGGGGAAGAGCGCCGGGTTGTCCGGTTCGATAGCGGGAGGAGCAGAACAGCTTTTCGGCAAAAAAGTGAGCAAGGGGTATGAAGCCTTGTTCTCCAAATTGACGACAGCAAGCGCAATTCTGTTTATGGTTCTGTCTGTTGTGCTGGTAATAGTAAAATAACACTGAATAATAATAGCCTATATCATATTTGACAATTTGCGGCGGACGAAGGGCTGCACCAATAGTGTGCCGCAGGGGAGTCAAGTGGCAAAGATCGGTTTTGGCAAAGCTTGAACCGATTTTTATAGGCTGTATTATGAATAATTTGAGTATGCGGCACTGCCGCGTACCATATTTCTGTATTAGGAGGATTATCGGATGGAATTAATGTTTCTCGCTCCACTGTCCGGGGTACTTGCACTAATTTTTGCCTGGATACTTGCCAATGGCATAGCCAAAAAGGATCCCGGAAATGACAAAATGAAGGCCATTATGGGATATATTCATGAAGGGGCAATGGCATTCCTGTTCCGGGAATACAAGGTATTGATAGCTTTTGTTTTTGTATTATCAGTAGTAATAGGGGTATTCCTCAAGAGCTGGCTGACCACATTATGCTTCATTGCCGGAGCCGGATGTTCGGTACTGGCAGGGTACATAGGAATGCAGGTGGCGACAAAAGCTAACGCCAGGACTGCAAATGCAGCACAGAAAGGGCAGAACGAAGCCCTGGGTATAGCGTTCCGAGGCGGTGCTGTAATGGGCATGTGTGTTGTGGGCCTTGGAGTTTTGGGTGTCGGAATTTTATATATTTTTATTAAAGACGCAAATATAGTGACCGGATTTGGATTGGGTGCAAGCTCCATTGCGTTGTTTGCCCGCGTAGGCGGAGGAATATATACAAAGGCCGCCGATGTTGGCGCTGACCTTGTAGGGAAAGTGGAAGCAGGCATACCCGAGGACGACCCAAGGAATCCTGCAGTCATTGCAGACAACGTCGGGGACAACGTAGGGGACGTGGCCGGTATGGGAGCGGACTTGTTCGAATCATATGTAGGCGCAATAATATCTGCAATAACCCTGGGTGCGATAGTTTATGCCGGGAAAGTGGAAGGAGTCATGTTTCCGTTGCTTTTATCCGCAATAGGGATAATAGCTTCCATTATAGGAACTGCTTTTGTAAAAACCGATGAAAAAAGCAATCCTCAAAGCGCTCTTAGCAGGGGAACCTATGGAAGCTCAATAATAGTGATAATTGCATCATTTTTCCTGAGTCGCTACATGTTCGGCAACCTGGATGCATTTTGGGCAGTTGCGGCAGGGCTTATTGTAGGGGCAATAATAGGTTTTCTTACGGAGATATATACCTCCAGCGATTACAAATATGTTAAGAAAGTAGCTGCACAGTCAGGTACAGGACCGGCTACTACAATAATAAGCGGCCTTGCAGTAGGAATGCTTTCTACTGTTGCACCGGTTATTTTCATAGCTTTGGCAGTATTGGTGTCATTTAAGGTTGCAGGACTATACGGGATTGCTCTTGCAGCTGTAGGCATGCTTTCAACGACCGGTATGACCGTTGCAGTTGATGCATACGGCCCAATAGCAGATAATGCAGGAGGCATAGCCGAGATGGCAGGGCTTCCCAAAGAAGTGAGGGTTGTTACAGACAAGCTTGATTCAGTAGGCAATACCACCGCAGCCATAGGCAAGGGCTTTGCAATCGGTTCCGCTGCATTGACAGCTCTTGCATTGTTTGTATCTTATTCACAGGCAGTTAATCTATCTACAATAGATATTCTCGATCCGAAGGTAATGGTAGGATTGTTTATAGGAGGCATGCTGCCCTTCCTGTTTTCAGCTCTTACAATGGAAGCGGTTGGCAAAGCCGCTAACCAGATGATAGAAGAAGTGAGAAGACAGTTCAGGGAAATGCCGGGAATAATGGAAGGCACCGTGAAGCCTGACTATGCAAGATGTGTCGATATTTCCACTGCTTCAGCATTAAAAGAAATGATTATACCCGGACTTTTAGCTGTTGTTGTACCTATAGCCACAGGTATATTCCTGGGTAAAGGCGCTTTGGGAGGATTAATAGCAGGTGCGGTAGTCACAGGCGTTCTTCTTGCCATAATGATGGCAAACGCAGGCGGTGCATGGGATAATGCCAAGAAATATATAGAGTCAGGCGAATTGGGAGGCAAGGGAAGCGAGGCCCACAAGGCTGCTGTCGTAGGCGACACCGTAGGAGATCCTTTTAAGGATACCTCAGGACCCTCAATGAATATTCTCATAAAGCTTATGACCATTGTTGCATTGGTGTTTGCACCGCTGTTCATGTAGCATGGGACTGCCGGAGCATTAAAGGCAGATAATTATGTAATAAGAGGAGATGAAATATGATCCGGGGCTATTATCCCGTTGAATATCATCTCCTTTTTTGTGTTTTGTATGTTGTAGCTGCGCATTTGCGCAATGCGACTGCGTATTGGTTGCCCGATGTTTCAACACATAGCACATAGGCCTTTGCCTGTACAATATTTCGAGGCATTGCGACTTGTATCTTCACCCTGTACTCCGTATTTGCATCTTGTAACATGCATCTTTACATTGCAGTCTGAATTCTATGCATTGCGACTGCGCTTTTACTTCCGTTTTTTCAATAAAAATGTTATCTGAATGTTATGTTGTAAATGTGAAATAATAATTGTTGCGGAGGTGTTTTATTGAATGAACATGAAAAGTGAATTTGCAAAAGAATTTTATTATAAAGGCAGCAACATAGGAGTATTGCTTATTCACGGATTTACAGGGACTCCCTCCGAAATGCGCCTTCTTGGAGAATACCTTAGGGATAAGGGGTATACGGTAAAGGGAATACTTCTGAAAGGGCACGGCACAGTGCCTGAAGATATGAAGAAAAGCAATTATAGAGATTGGATCCATGGAGCAGTCCAGGGCTATCAAGCTCTTAAGCAGGAATGTGATGAGGTATTTGTAGTGGGCTTTTCCATGGGGGGGCTGCTGGCCTTATATCTGGCAAGAAATTACGACATAAAAGGCGCCGCAACTCTCTCGGCCCCCATAAGGCTGCACGGCAGAAAAGCCGCTTTGTCTTACATAGAAAGGAATTTCCGGGCCCACATATTGAGAAGGCCGCCAAAAAGGAAAATCAACGTTATTAGCTACGAAAAGTCACCCATGGTCAGCGTGTACAATTTTTTCAGGCTGGTAAGGTACGTAAAGGCAAACCTTGGAGCCATAGAAAAGCCCATACTTATTATGCAGTCATACGGAGACAGAACAGTCAGCCCGGCAAGCGGCAATATAATATATAACAGGTTGGGTTCCAAGGATAAAAGCATAGTCTACCTGCACAAAAGCGGCCATGTGATAACCTGTGACGTAGAAAAGGATAGGGTTTTTGAAGAAGTATATAATTTTATTAAAGCTAAATCATCATTCAAAATTGAGATTGACGAGAATGAAAGGAGGGGTGATGTAATTGGATAACACACAAAAGGTGATAAACCGCGAAATGAAGGGCAAACTGTTAGACTCCATGAGAGAGAACACATATAAGCCAATGACATACAAGGAGCTGGTCCAGGCATTTAAGGAAGATTCTATTGATGCATCGGAATTCGAGGAGATAATTGATTCGCTTCTTGAAGAGGGGAGCATAATAGTTACAAGAAAAAATAAATACGGCGTGACAGAAAAAATGAACATGGTTCCGGGCAGGATCCAGGGAAATAGAAAAGGCTTTGGCTTTCTCATACCGGATAACAAAGACATAGAAGACATTTTTGTACCTTCCGAGGACCTTAACGGCGCAATGAACGACGACAGAGTAATTGTAAGGCTTACCGGCGGAGGACAGGGTATAGGGAGCCGCGAGGGAGAGGTAATAAGGATCCTGAAAAGGGCAAACAACACAGTCGTTGGAACCTTTGAGACGGGGAAGGGCTTTGGCTTTGTGGTACCTGACGATCGAAGGCTTTATCAGGATATTTTTATTTCCAAATCAGATTTCAACGGAGCAAAAAACGGATATAAGGTCGTCGCAGAAATAACCAGGTGGCCGGAAGCAAGGAGAAACCCCGAGGGTAAAATAACGGAGGTAATAGGCCACAAAAATGATGCAGGGACAGACATAATTTCAATTATTAAGGCATATGACCTTCCGGAGGAATTTCCTCCCGAGACGGAAAGCCAGGCTTCAAAAATACCTGAGCTGGTGGCGGAAGAGGATATAGTGAAAAGAAGGGATCTCCGAAACAAAGTAATAGTCACAATAGACGGGGAAGATGCAAAAGACCTGGACGATGCCGTTTCTTTGGAGATATTACCAAATGGCAATTACCTGCTGGGAGTGCATATAGCCGACGTAAGCCATTATGTTTTTGAAAACTCATATTTGGATAAAGAGGCATTAAAAAGGGGTACAAGTGTTTATCTGATAAACAGGGTTGTGCCTATGCTTCCCAGGAAGCTTTCCAATGGAATCTGCAGCCTCAACCCGCAGATAGAAAGACTTGCATTAAGCTGTGATATGGAGATCGACGACAAAGGCAAGGTCAAAAGATACGAGATCTATGAAAGCGTAATAAAAACAATGGAAAGAATGACCTATGGAAACATGAACAAAATACTTTCCGAGGAGGACCCTGAGATAACGGCAAGGTACAGCAGTTATTTAGATACCTTCAAGAGCATGGAAAAGCTTATGAAAATACTGAACGGCAAAAGGCGCGGGCGGGGAAGCATCGACTTTGAATTCAATGAGACAAAGATCATTCTGGATGAAGAAGGGAAACCAATAGAAATAATGGCCTATGAAAGAGGGATCTCCGAGAGGATTATTGAGGAATTCATGCTGATTTGCAACGAGACTATTGCCGAACACATGTATTGGAAGGAGGTACCTTTCATATACAGGGTCCATGAAGATCCCGATGAGGAAAAGCTTCAGGCTTTCAATGAGTTTATATTCAATTTTGGGTATCACTTGAAGGGAATCGCCGATATTCATCCAAAAACGCTGCAGCAGCTTACGGAAAAGATAAAGGGAACCAAAGAGGAAAGGATAATAAATACTATTATGCTTCGTTCCTTGAAAAAAGCCAGGTATACGTCAGAACGAATGGGGCATTTTGGGCTTGCAGCCAAATATTACTGTCATTTCACTTCTCCTATAAGAAGATATCCCGACCTTATGATACATAGGATAATAAAGGAGGATATCCACGGAAAGCTCAGCGATAAAAGGGTATCCTATCTTCAATCAGTAATTGAGGATATTGCGGAACAGTCCTCTGTCAGAGAGCGGGCGGCAGATGAAGCGGAAAGAGCAGTCGAGGATATGAAAAAAGCTGAATATATGAGAGACAGGATCGGGGAAGAATATGACGGAATAATTTCCGGTGTAACATCCTTTGGGATGTTTGTGGAATTGGAAAATACTATTGAAGGATTGGTGCATATGAGTAACATGGAGGATGATTACTATCAGTATGATGAGATGCACCACATGCTTATAGGAGAAAGGCACAGAAGCACCTATAAAATCGGAGACGAAGTCCGTATAAGAGTGCAGAACGCAGACGTAACAAACAGGACCATCGATTTTGTTTTGGCCTGATTGCCTGAAATGAAAAGGCACATGGGAATAAAAAGGCAATGGGCACGAAATGTAGCGAAGAAACATGGGCGGCAATATCTCCATATACATTTTTGCCAAAAAAACGGAAACTTTAGTCAAACGACTTGGAGATTACAATTATGTTTCATTATTTCATTTGCGTTGACATAAGAGTTTAGGGTGATATAATATAAATGCGCGCCAATTTTGGGTGGGAATAATACCCATCCGGGCATGCGAAAAGTCTGTTGTGGGGTTATAAAAATGGCTGTCAGTACAAAAACAATTGCACAAAACAAAAAAGCACGACATGAATACTTCATTGAGGATTCATACGAAGCCGGCATTGAGCTTTCCGGCACGGAAGTAAAATCCGTTAGAAAGGGGAGCGTCAATCTGAAGGACAGCTATGCCGGAGTGGATAAGGGCGAAATTTTTGTATACAATATGCATATAAGCCCTTATGAGCAGGGCAACATATTCAACAAAGACCCCATGAGGACAAGAAGACTCCTGCTGCACAAATATGAAATAAACAAGCTCATAGGATATGTTCAGCAGAAGGGTTACACTCTGATACCTCTTTCGATCTACCTGAAGGGCAGCCTGGTAAAGGTTCAGCTTGCAGTGGCAAAAGGCAAGGAGCTTCACGATAAACGCAGGGATATTGCTGAGCGGGATGCCAAAAGGGAAATGGAAAGGGAATTCAGAGGGAAAGATTATTAATACGGGGGCGTAATGGTTTCGACGGGGGTAGTTGAGGCCGTGGCAGCGAGCGGTGGTCCCAGAGGCACCTAAAAAAGCTGGAAACTTAAAATTAAAAGCTAACGAAAATTACGCGTTAGCAGCCTAAAGGCTGCTCGTTCAACCCGGGGTTCCCGCACCTTGGGATTGGGCGTCATTTAGCGGGGTACGTCACTGCCAAAGCTTTGAGGCAACTGACGCATTATGAAGCTACTGAAGCTGTAAGCCTGCTTTTGGGCGTGCAGTAGAGGGAACAAGTTGGGGACATTCCCTGTAAGGGGTGTATCGCCTGACCTTAATACAAAAGCTGCGCTCGGAGAAGCTGTGACCAAGATGCTTTCGGACAGGGGTTCGATTCCCCTCGCCTCCACCAAATACAGTACCATCTATTGATAAAAAGAATTTTATCGG
>CAYURW010000063.1:0-15382 GCA_964447145.1 uncultured Clostridiaceae bacterium | reverse complement strand
TTACCAGCCTGCTGCATCACTGCATAATTGCTCCAATATTACCAGCCTGCTGCATCACTGCATAATTGCTCCAATATTACCAGCCTGCTGCATCACTGCATAATTGCTCCAATATTACCAGCCTGCTGCATCACTGCATAATTGCTCCAATATTACCAGCCTGCTGCATCACTGCATAATTGCTCCAATATTACCAGCCTGCTGCATTATAGATAACTTCCTGCAATGCAGATAGCCTTCTGTTATTTTTTCAGCGAACCCATTCTTTCCAATACCTTCTCCAGCATTTCTCCGTATTTCTTTTCTTTTGCCCTTTCCTCTTCGATCACATGTTGGGGGGCCTTCCCGACAAAGCCTTGATTCCCGAGCTTTCCCCTGACACGCTGTAGCTCTTTTTCCAGATTGGCTTTTTCTTTTTCAAGCCTTTCAAGCTCTTTCCCAAAGTCCACCAGGTCTTCAAGGGGTAAGTATATCTCCGCATCGCTTATAAGGACTGATACCGCATCCTCCGGTATTCCTTTCTTTTCTTCAATTATGACGATCTCCGAGGCGGAGGCAAGCCGCTCAAAATACATCCTGCCTTCGTCCAAAGCCGCCCCCGTATCCTTACCGGCAACAATTATCACCTTGGCCTTCCTTGAGGGTACGACACTCATTTCAGCCCTGACATTTCTTATCCCTTTTATTGCCTCCATGACCTTTTCCATCTTGCTTTCCTCTTCGGGATAGCAGTATTTTTCGCTGTATTCAGGCCAGGGGGAAATCATGATCGAATCATATTCTGAGGGAAGGTGCAGGAATATCTCCTCCGTGATAAAAGGCATATATGGATGGAGAAGCTGCATTGCACCTTTCAGTACATCGCAAAGGGTCACCTGGGCGGCAAGCTTTGTGCTCTCGTCCTCTCCATAAAGCCTTTGTTTGACGATCTCAATATACCAGTCGCAGAACTCAGACCATATAAAATCATAGATCTTCTGGGCTGCGATTCCCAATTCAAATTTTTCCATATTCTCGGTGACATCTTTTATTACAGTGTTGAGCCTGCTTATTATCCACTTGTCTGCCGCAGTCAGATTTGCCTCATATTCTTTTCTGTCCGCATTTTTCACCTTTTCAAAATCCAGGTTCATAAGAACAAACCTTGAAGCATTCCATACCTTATTTGCAAAGTTACTGTAAGCCTCTACCTTTTCCCAGAAAAATCTCATGTCATTTCCGGGAGAATTACCCGAAATAAGGTTGAACCTAAGTGCATCGGCGCCGTATTTATCTATTACATCAAGAGGATCGATGCCGTTCCCCAGAGATTTGCTCATTTTTCTGCCTTCGGAGTCCCTGATTATCCCATGTATAAAAACATGTCTGAAAGGTTCCTCTCCCATATTATCCATTGCCGAAAAGATCATTCTGGCAACCCAGAAAAATATTATATCATATCCGGTAACGAGGACGCTTGTAGGATAGAAATATTCCAGGTCCTCAGTTTTGTCCGGCCAGCCAAGAGTCGAAAAGGGCCATAGGGCTGAACTGAACCAGGTATCTAGAGTATCTTCATCCTGTTTTAGCTTCCCACCGCACTTGCCGCAGCATTCCGGCTCAGCCCGTGATACTATAATTTCACCGCAATCCTGACAGTAGTAAGCTGGTATCCTGTGGCCCCACCACAGCTGTCTTGATATGCACCAGTCCTGAATATTTTCCATCCAATTGTAATAAATCTTTGTAAATCTTTCAGGTACGAACTGCACCCTTCCGTCTCTTACCACTTCTATTGCCGGCTCAGCAAGGGGCTTCATTTTTACAAACCATTGTTTAGAGAGTATGGGCTCTATTGTTGTGCTGCATCTTTGGCAATGCCCTATATTGTGCTCGTGGGCTTTGGTCTCGGCAAGGAGACCTAAGGCCTTAAGATCCTCTACTATCCTTTTCCTTGCCTCGTATCTGTCCATACCTTCATATTGCCCACCCAGGCTGTTTATCGTTCCGTCGTCATTCATAACTCTGGGCATTGACAGGCCATGCCTCACTCCTACTTCAAAGTCATTGGGGTCATGGGCCGGTGTAATTTTTACAGCCCCGGTCCCAAATTCCATATCTACATAGTTGTCTTCTATTATGGGAATCTCCCTGTCCATCAAGGGCAGCACCAGGGTCTTCCCAACCATATGCTTGAATCTGTCGTCCTTGGGGTTAACAGCTACAGCGACATCCCCCAGCATTGTTTCGGGCCTTGTGGTTGCGATTTCCACATAGCCTCCCCCATCCTTCAAGGGGTATTTTATATGCCAGAAATGACCTCCCTCAGTGTCGTAGATAGTCTCTATATCCGATATTGAGGTCTTGCATTTTGGGCACCAGTTTATTATCCTTTCACCCCTGTATATAAGTCCTTTTTCATAAAGGCGGATAAAAACCTCCATAACCGCCTTTGAGCAGCCTTCATCCAAAGTGAACCTTTCCCTGGTCCAGTCACAGGAGCTTCCCAACTTCTTCAGCTGTCCCAATATTATCCCGCCGTATTCATGCTTCCAGTCCCAGGCCATATCAAGGAACTTTTCCCTTCCAAGATCATATTTTGTTTTGCCTTCCTTTGCAAGGGATTCGACTATTTTGGCCTCTGTTGCTATGCTTGCATGATCGGTGCCCGGAAGCCAAAGAGTGACATAGCCCTGCATCCTTTTCCACCTGATCAGTATGTCCTGGATGGTGTTGTCCATGGCATGGCCCATGTGAAGCTGCCCCGTGATATTCGGGGGCGGTATTACTATTGTATAGGGCTCCTTATTTTTATCGATTACCGGTGTGAAGTATTCCGCTTCGACCCATTTGTTATAGAGCCTTTCTTCTACTTGTTTCGGATCGTAGATCTTTGCAATGTTCCCTGATTCATCCATTTTGATTCCTCCCTAAGATTGCATATAATTTTTATCGACCATTTTTATACAACTGTATGTCGGCTTATTTCCGTGGTAATCATACGATTTATAACTATTTTGTACAGTATGCCAAAGAACAAAGGCGGCGCAGCCGCATTTGCCCCCCATGCGCCTTTTCCATGGAAATTCTGGCGCGGGCACTTAAATCAAGTGTTTGTAACTTATGTAAACCTATTAAACAGCGATAATCAAAATTTTGTGCAATAATATGGACAAATTTTTGATTATGGGACTAAATTAGGACTAAAATCCATTAAAACAGTCAACATAAATTGTGTTTTTGTTGACATAACTTATAAATCCTACGCTTTTTAGTCCCAAACCCGAAATTTTGTCCAAAATACGGGTAAATTTCTTTTAAGTCTGTTTATTGTATGGGTGAAAATGCTTTTTCAAGGAACAAAGGCGGCTCCGCCGCATTTGATGCCCATGCGCCTTTCCGAACATAGTGAGGAAATTCTGGTGCGGGCACTTAAACCAATATTTATATTTGTATAGTAAAGTTATGCTTTCCTATACAAAAATAATAACCTCCGTCCAAATTAAGGACGAAGGTTGTTCGCGGTACCACCTTATTTCCGGCAAACACCGGCTCTTTACACTGTAACGGGCAGACCCGCCTGCTGCTACTCTGTTCGCATCAGGAGCTCAGAAGCTACCTTCGGCAGCACCTTTCCTGAAAAGCCTTTCACCCTGCGGGCCTTTCTCTCTGGGAAGCGGTTGTTGCCTACTCCTCTTCTTCATTGCCATATGTGGCATCTAATTACACTTTATTTTATTAAATCCGGGGGCTTTTGTCAACATTATTTTTTTGTCATTAGCCCTTCATTGGAGTCTTTATATGTGACCTTTCCCGAAAGAAATTCCGGCACGGGCGTCTATACATATTAGGATAGACATCAGCTAATATATTTTGGATATCATAATATGTTTTCCTTGATTCATAGAATACGCCAAAACTTTTATGTCATTTTTAATTAGCTGTTTACTTGCGTATTCCATATAGATCAAATACTCTCAACTTATGTAAACTTTTTAAGCGACGAAAAATAGACTTTAACGCAAATTTTTGTACAAATTTTTGATTATGGGACTTAACTTCGGCTTAAATCAATTGAGTCTATATAATGGTGTAAATTCATTTCGGTCATAATGATGGCAGACAAATAAATAACAGATATTGGTGATGTCAATAATAACCATCCACATTACTCCAATCATTTTATAATGGCCTATAAAAACGAGGTTTCGATACATTGAAGTTTATGCCCATATACCGTATAATGGAAAAACAAAAGGCAAGTGAAACTCTGACACAATCATATACATCAACATTTATTGGAGGCGGCAATGAGCTTTTGTAATTCTTTTATTGCGTTGATTCGCTCAAAGGATAATATCAACATCCGCAACGTTCATGCAAGCCGGTTAAAATATATGCTTATCTTCCCCCTGGCTCCGGTTTTTGCAAATATGCAGGGGGCTTTATTCAGCGACTCAATACGCCTTTTTGGGCTGGATGCTATGACGCTTATGGGAAGCGCTTATTGCGTCGGAGCCGGCGCCTTGTTTGCGCTTACAAATATAAAAAACATAGCGCTGGTTTCAAAAATTTCCGGAATTGCCACCGCCGCCGCTTTTATGATATGGCTTTTTATGCCTGAGAGTGTATTGAGCCTCTTAATTGCTATTTCCTTCATGTTTGGTTTGGGCGGCTGTGCTGCCTGCGCATCCTTTGCCTATACCTTTGCGCTCAATAACACGGAACGGTTTCTGGGCGCTGCGGCAATCTCGTTATTTTTCGCTCTCAATCAGCTGGATTCAGGGCTGTCCTTTATATCGGGCATTTTTGACAAAATATATTTGACGGCACTTATCCTTGGCACCTGTGCCTGCCTTTCTTTTTATAAAGCTGAGGATTTTTCAGCCGCAGAAAATAAACCGAGGGCGAAGCTGAACCCGGCTCTTAAGCTGATGCTTTATTTCTTTATAGCCCATTACTTTGTGGAAATATTCTATACTTATCTGCCGGGAGCATCTTCTAAGGCCGCTATGGTCGCAAACGGTACCACAGGTATCATTGCTGTCTGCCTTGCCGTCGCACTTCAGCTTATCACTAGGCGCAGCATATGGAATATGTGCAATCTGTTTTTTATTGCCATAATATGCACCTATACCCTTTATTTTATGCCGGAAAGCTCTCTGCTGCGAAACCTTGCCCGCTATATCCACGGCTTCGAGCAAGTGGGGTATATTGCAGCCTATTATCTTCTCGGCTGTGTTTTTAAAAAGCACGGGGATTTTCGCATCTTCAAGCTTTGCCTTGTTACAATACTGCCGGTCAGCATGATCTCTTATGTGATTCCGGGCGCGATTTCCGCTTACCGGCCCGACTTGCTGCCTCTTACAGCCACATTGACCTCCGGCGCCGTATTCATCGTATTCATACTGATGTCTCCTGCCTACTCGAAATATCTTTTCTATGCAGAGTGGTCGGATGATTTCCGCTCTATCGATATGACTGAAGCCGTGCGGAAGGTGGAACAATCAAATGTACTGAAAAGTCTTAAGCTCACACCCCGCGAAAAAGAAGTCGCCGCTTTACTGTTGCACGGAAAGGATGCCAAGCAGATTGCGGAAAGACTGGGAATCAGCATCCACACCGCTAATTTTCATATTAAGAATCTTTATAAAAAGCTGGATATCAACAACCGCCCGGAATTGTTCGCCCGGTTTAATTCCCGTGGTCTTCCTTAGTAATGCAGATTCTATGATTTTATATAACCCATATGGTTTTCACCTTATATATTGACAAAAGGCAGTCCTGACTCTGTTTAGGACTGCCTTTTATTCATACCTACCACAATTAGTAGCTATCCAGTATAAGGCTTCCCTTATAAAATAGGGATTAGGGTGGGAGGGTTTGCCATGAAAAATAATATAAAAAGCATCCCGGGAACCGATGCCGCCATGACATTGACAATGCGGGAGAAAGAGATCTTCTATATGCTTCTTGAAGGCATGAAGGCAAAAGAAATCGCGGCAAAAGCTACCATCAGTATTTGGGGTGCAAACTACTTCGCAAAACAAATATATCGCAAATTAGGTGTCAACAGCAAAACTGAGTTGATTTTAAAGTATTTTGATTTCCGCCACCCCCTTCATCACCCTTGATATAATAGACCCCTGCAGGTTTATTCCCAGGGAAGAAGCCGGGAGCATTACCGGATTCAGCTATGATACCGCTAAGACTGCGGAAGAACCGAGAGTTAGCCAGATGCGTGGAAGGGATAGGCGATGAGGCAAATTGGCAGTCACCAACCTATACATTCTAGGATAGACATCTTCTAATTATATTTCGGATATCCTAAAATGTTTTCCTTGATTCATAGAATACGCCAAAGGTTGTATGTTATTTTAAGTTAGCTGTTTACTGGCGTATTCTATATGAAAAAATTAAAGTAGGGGAAAGGAGTGAAGTAATGAAGGGAAATTTCAAACGGCTCATCAGCATTATTCTGGCAATGTCTATACTGTTTTCAACGACGGCTTTTGCCTTTGCGGAAGCAGAATCCGTCAAAACTTTTTTACCCGTGGGAATTGTATTTGACGGGACAGAGAGCGGCTGGGCGAAAGAGGAAATAGAAAAGGCATATGAATACAAATTGACCTATCCGGATGTACTCAAAAACTTTGGCAATGCCATAACGAGAGAGGAATTTTGTATTTTAGCGGTGCGGCTTTATGAAAGGCTGACGGGAAAGATTGTAAAGGCAGGTGACAATCCCTTTACCGATACCACGAATCCTGAAATAATCAAGGCCTATAACCTGAAAATCGTATACGGTACATCTGCGGATAAATTTACCCCTGATAAAAAAATCACCAGGCAGGAAATATGCGTCATGATATATCGTGCCTTGGATGTGAGTATTTCAGAATTGGACAGAGGCTTGGCGGGGGATTTCAATTTTGCAGATAAAGGCAGAATAGCCGATTGGGCTATAGACGCAGTAAAATTTGCATATAAAAACGATATTATGAAGGGGACGGGAAATAACGAGATATCCCCTTTGGTCAACACTACAAGAGAGCAGGGAATTATTCTCCTTAAGAGAACCTATGAACGGTATACGGATAAAGACAGCCGGGATACAAACCTTCCCCCGGCAGACGGAGGAGAGCAATCCTTACCCGGATTGAGTAATGAGGAGGGGCCGGTATCAAGTGGCATTATTGACAATCTTGTCAAATCGCCAAGCGGCAGTATAAAATTCGTGTTTCCATCGGGAGACGAAGTAAAGGATTTTGCTACAGCACAAAAAAAATTCCGTGAAGTTGTACCTGAAGAAAATCTGGCTTTTTTAAATTATGATACCAGGCTTCAGCTTTTTGTTTCCACAACGGAGGAAAAACCCAAGGTAAAGCCTCAGGCAAGTGATATCTCAAACATATATGCGTCCTTGGCGATGGATTATACAACCTTAAGGCTGCCTCAAGTACAGGAAAGCAATAAAATAAATTTGCCCTCAAAGCCTGAAATGACCATACCTAAGCTGCCAATAAAAGAAAACACGATTCCCAATCTGCCTTTTGAAGAGGATACATCTCCCAAACTGCCCTCTTTAGTTAAGCGGGCAATGCCCATGCTTCCTATAAGAGCAGAAGGCGCAATGTATACAAAGGCGATACGCTCTGCTTTTATTGATTCGGAGGGCAATCAGAAACGGTGGTTTGCTTTTAAGCTGGACAATGCCGCAGGGGCAAAAAAGGTAATCTGGCAGGTTTCTACGGCGCCTTTTAACGGATTTGACGGTAATTGGAAAAAACCCATAGGCCTTGTAGGCTCCGGTGAAGTATCGGCGACCTCAGGGGAATTTCAAATAGACTTTGCAAACTTGAAATTAGGTGTATCTACAGGTATTACTTCAAGCACAAAAATACCTGATATCACTGCTAAGGCTAAGAATTATAAGCCAATACCGCAAAAACAAACTGTTTTTTATGTGCGGGCTGTGCCTGTTACTGCTCTGGGTCAGGTAATCGGTGACCCGGGCACCGGTGTAGAAGTCATCTTTGGTCAAAGGATTATGTCCGGGAATCCCAATGAACCTGTCAAAGCGGATCTGGAGCTTTGGGCCAGTCCCAACAATAGAGCTTTGCTTAGAGGCAGCGAATTTCATTATTTGGGGGAACCGGGTAAAAATTCAACTGTTTATTCTGATGTAAACAATACAGGTTATAACTTCTTTCATTTTCACAATCTGAAGGATGAATACAAGCATTTGATAATACAGGTTTCTGCGAAAAAGTTCCCTGCCGAAGGCGGCGGTTGGCCCGATACTCCGAACCTGGTGTTTGAAGAAAGCTCTGATTTGCCCACTGATGTTTACACCAAAAAAGGCGGTTATAAAGAGACGGATACTGACTACCCGGCGACAGTGGCAATAGACTTCAAAAAATTCGGGAAGAAAGTTTCGGAGCTTAAAGAGGGGGATTATGCGGACTACTATGTGCGGGGTGTGGCATTAAAGCCTTCAATAAATCCGGGACAATTTGATGCCATATATACGGATACGGTTAATGTCAAATACGGGCTGAGCGAATCCACTATAAAACCATATTTTCCTCCGGCGCCTCCCACAGTACAATTGGATGTAACAACTCCCGGGGTGCAGATTAAAAGGTATACGCCGGCTCAGTGGCAAAGCAATGATTATCTCCATCACTATTATGTATTCAAAGCGCCTAAAGCCGAGGAAGTAGTGGGTAAATATAAAAATATCAGTACGGGAGAAATACTAAAATCCTATTACAAGAATAATTCCCCTCTCCTTGGCAAGAACTATCCCAATCTTACCATGGAACAATATGAGAAGGAAATAATACCAAGAGTGCTTTCTGTGGGAACAGCGGTATATTTCCCGCCGCCGGAGAAAAAACAAAAAGAATGGTATGAGCAGCTATGGGATATGGTAAGCGGATTTTTTGAGGATTTGTATAATGTAGTCAAAATTTATGTAAACTGGGTCAGCGATACCTATGCGATGCTGAAGGTCAAGCTTGTTGAACTGGCAGTCATGTTTTGTCCTATAGAATCGCTAAGGGAAGAGTTCAAAGCGGCTATGGAGGCCCTGCTGAACTATGGGCTGATGTGTCTGGGTATACCGCCCACTCTGCCGAACTTTGATGAGCTCTTTGATTCAAGCTTAGATTATTTGATATCCGTTGCACTTACAGAGGCGGGAATACCGGTAACAGAGGGGAATAAGGAAATAGTTAAACAAGTCGGCGAGGAAGTAGAAAAAGTAATAAAGGAAGCCACCTATACTGCTGACTATAATCCCGTCAAAGCGCCGTTTCTGAAGCTGGACCCCAACCATCTGTACCGTCCCGCTTATGTGGATATAGAGCTGTTTAACAATGCAAGCGTGCCTTCCGTTGCGGGCAGCTTTAATCTGGATGTTACCTTTGAATTTGATAAGAGCAACATGATTGGTTCCTCTAAAAACTCCGGACTGATTCTGGCTCATGAAAACTGGGCGAGGACTACAGCCGGCTCAAGCACCGCAATAAAAAATGCCAGTCAGTATTTTGAATACTTTGTCTACGATTTAAACGGAAAAACCGTGAAATACAATGAAAATGAGAAAGCAATCTACGACGTGTTTAAACCTGTTAAAGGAGTAAAAATACCGGAGCTGAAGCCGGGAGAAAAAAGAGAAGCAAGGGTTTACTTAGAGCCTTATGCCTCCTGGCCTTACGGGAAATCCGGGGGCGCGCCCTCCCGTTATCCCGGGGGGTCCGGCGTCGGTTATCTGGAATTTGATAATATGTACTTTAAAAACGGGTACCTGGGCAACGATTTTACCCATTTCGAAATACAAAGACTATGCCCTAGCCCTAATGAATATAAATCAACGCAAATGTGGGTTACAGATGACACTGTATACTTCTATAAAGACGCATATACAAACAAAAATTACGAAAAGCTAAAAAGACCCGTCTGCGCAGGGTGGAAATACTAAAGAAACAGCACATAATTAACACAGAGTAACACAGAGGGACGGTTCTCCCGGGCTTAAAACAAAATACAGCCCGGAAAAACCGTCCCTCCTTTCTATATGCAAAACACGGAATAAAGAGGAACAGATTTAATGTTGTTTTCAAATCCGAAATTCTTAGCTGAAATGCGGATAGAATAAGCCGGCTTATACTTTTCATTAAACATGTTAAGGCTTTTTGATTTGGTATGGGTACCGGTTTTGACTTCTACGGCGATAATTTCATCATCTTTTTGCAGTACGAAATCCAATTCAGCTTTCCCCCCCGATGTCCAATAATGCAATCCGTAATGCTTAGAGGTAAAAACCTGTGCAACATAATTTTCTGTAATTGAACCCATAAATATATTGTCCATTCCGCTTGTGGCTAAAACTGTTTGTTGGGAGATGCCGCTTTTCATCGTCAAAAGACCTACATCGCTCATGTAAAGCTTAAAGGAAGCAAGATCCCTGTAAACTGCAACAGGCATAAAACCATGCTCAATGCGTTCACATTTCAACACAACACCGGCAAATTGCAGCCAATCTATAGCGGAGCCAAATATTGTCGCAGTGCCACCTCTTTGAACAAACTTATACTGAAACTTTTTATTATCCTTTGCAAGCTGAATAGGAATCGAATTATAAGCTGCGCGAATTTTAACACTTTCCGTATTGGTAGAGTATTTCGCCATATCTGCGATATAATCATTGATGATTTTATTTTGCACATCAGGAACCATAAGCAGACTGTTGCTATCTATATAAGTAATAACTGCACGGGGCATTCCGCCTATAATCAAATAAAGTTTATATAGATAAAGAGCCCTATCATGCAATGCAAGTGGTAAAGCCATATTATTTTGATAAGATTGCTTGATTTCCTCACCTAATTTTTCTTCATTCACGGCCCATAAGAATTCTTCGAAATCTAATGGGAAAAGTATCATAGAATCCACATTGCCAACGGGAAAAGAGTATTGTTCACGATTTATAGCCACACCCAAAAGACTTCCGGCACAGACAATATGGTATTCCGGTAGCAGCTCATTAAAATATTTTAGCGAGGTAAGGGCACGCTCGCAGGTCTGTATCTCATCAAATATAATCAAAGTATCACCGGGGATTATACGTTCTCCTGTTTCTACCTCTAAAAAACGGATAATACGCTCAGGCTCAATATTTTCGGAGAAATAAGAGCTCACCGTCAAATTGGTTTCAAAATTAACATATGCAATATTTTTATAATATTGCTGCCCAAACTCCTGCAGGGTATGCGTCTTCCCGACTTGTCTGGCACCATAGACCAATAAAGGCATACGATCCTTTTGGTTTTTCCATGTAATGAGATTTTCAGATAATTTGCGTCTCATGAAAATCACCCCAATACTATTATGGACCAATTATAACCAAATCATTCTTTTATGTCAATAAAAATCAAAATTTATTGACTTATTTGTAGATATAGACATTTTATTGCATCAAAGAGGACGATTCTTTTGTGTCAAAGTCCAAGAGAATCGTCCCCCTTATCATTCCCAATTATTTTTTTATAACCTCCATTTGCCTGCGCCTGATGACCACATAGCTGTTTATATATGCCGTCAGCGCAGTAGCCGTTATCATCACAAACCCATACAGCATAATGCGGCTGTATGGCATGTCAAAAACTGCGGTAATGACAGCAATATAGAAAGCAATTGTAGAGAGCTTTCCATACCTGTTTGCAGGGACTACCATGTCGTAATCATTAAAAAGGGTGATCGCACCTAATATAAGCAGGGTCTCCTTTATTACGACTACTACAATTACCCAGAAAGGTATCCCGCCAATAAGAGTCATACTGGCAAGAACAGTAAATAGCATCAGTTTATCCGCAAGGGGATCAAGTACTGTACCAAGCCTCGTTATGAGGTTATATCTCCGTGCGATAAAACCGTCAAGTATGTCGGTAATGCCTGCAGCTGCAAACAGCATTACAGCTATTCTATCTCCGTTATCCAATGGTGAAAAATAGTAATAGACAAAACCCGGAATCAATAAAAGCCTGACAATGGTTAATGCATTAGGAATATTCATAGCTCACCCCTCAGTTCTATACATTACGGGATAGACATCAGCTTATTATTTTTCGAATATACTGTTTAACTTGCGGCAATTTACACTAATGTCTATTTGTTTCAGCCTAAGGAAAATCAAGGTAACAGAAATCTGTTTCAACGATGCTTAAACAATTTTGTATATAATGGTTTCCTTTATTTGTAGATTATATCGTCTACATACTTGCACAGTTGTTTTATCGCAAATTCATGAATGTCCGCAAAAACTGAATCATAATTATATTCCCCACAAACAAATCTAAATATTTAATTATGTCACACGGAAAAGTTATCTGTATAATCCTAAAAATACTTCTTATTTCATAGAAAACGTCAAAAAATGGACTGTCTCAGAATAAAAAACGGCACATAAAATGAAATGATAACCATTTTATAATCAAATTTTCTGCAGGGGGGTTTTTGGTGAAAAAGTGTGAAAAGCTGATATCACTAACCTTGGTTCTCCTTGTTGTGCTATCATCTGTTGCGGTTCTTTCAACAGGCTGTTCCAATAAGGAGCTTACCACTGTCAAGCTCAACGAAGTAGTACGCTCGATTTTTTATGCTCCGCATTATGTTGCCATTAATAAGGGCTTCTTTGAAGAGCAGGGCTTGAAAATAGAGCTTACCACAGGTCAGGGAGCAGACAAAACTATGACTGCATTGCTTTCGGGGCAATGCGATATAGGCTTTGCCGGGCCTGAAGCCGTCATCTACGTTTATAATCAGGGAAAAGAAGACTATCCGGTAATATTTGCCCAGATCACACAGTGCGATGGCTCCTTCCTGGTTGCAAGGAATGACGAACCGGATTTCAAATGGGAGAATACCAAAGGAAAGGTGATCATTGGAGGAAGGCCCGGCGGAGTACCCGAAATGACTCTTGAGTACGTGCTGAAAAATCATGGCATTATACCGGGAGAGGATGTCGAATTGGTGACAAATCTGCAGTTTACGGCTACTGCAGGGGCCTTCAAAGGAGGGGTTGGCGATTATGTTGCTTTGTTTGAACCTACAGCCTCAATGCTGGAAAAGGAAAAGGCAGGCAAAATTGTATGCTCAATAGGGGAAGAAAGCGGATTAATTCTATATACAGCATACTTCGCAACCAAAAGCCGCATAGAGAAGGACCCTGAACTCATTCAGAAATGTACGAATGCCTTCTACAAGGGCCAGCTCTGGGTCAGAGACCATAGTCCCGAAGAAATAGCCAAAGAAATAAAACCCTTTTTCCCTGATTCGGAAGATGATATCCTGGTTGCGGTGTGCAAAAGGTACAAAGAGATCAATGCCTGGTGCGATCATCCTGTTACAAACCCTGAAGCCCTTGAAGGTATCCAGAAGGTAATGGAAGCCGCAGGGGAGTTAGATAAAAGGGTGGAGTATGACAGTATCGTGACCCAGGAGTTTGCAAAAAAAGCAATGGAAACAGTAAAATAGCAGTTTAGAAGAGATCAATTGAAGGCAGGGTCCAGGGACCCTGCCTTCAATTAATCCATAGCCTGCATTACATACACCATTCCCTGCCACTTCTTCCCGCCACACTTCGCTGCACCCCGCCACACTTCGCTGCACCCCGCCACACTCCGCCGCCGCATCCAGCTGCCTGCCCCTCCCCTGCCCTCACCCCATATTCCTCTGCCTTGACTGTCAGGCAACATGATCTGATAAGTATTCAACTTTTCAATCACTTATAGGGGGCTTGATGAATAATATGGATTTATAGGAACTATCCGGGGGTGTGGCAGTGGAGAAGGTAGTGGAACTAAAAAACGTAACAATGAACTATCATACACTTGATGGTGAAACCCAGGCAATCAAGAATTTATCCCTGGACATAAAAAAAGGAGAGTTTGTGAGTATCGTAGGCCCAAGCGGCTGCGGTAAATCAACCTTGCTTTCTCTCATCTCGGGGCTCATAAAACCCTCCACCGGTGAAATTTTTATTAACAATGAGCCCCTTAAAGGGCTGTCAGGCAATGTTGGTTATATGCCTCAAAGGGATCATTTGTTTGAATGGCTTACAATACTTAAGAATACGATTATAGGGCTTGAGATTCAAAAGAAATTAAACAAGGACACCTTGAAAAACGCAGAAAGGCTGCTTGAGGAATATGGACTCGGAGAGTTCAAAAATTATTATCCAAAGCAGCTCTCGGGGGGTATGCGCCAAAGAGCAGCACTTATAAGGACTTTGGCGGTGAACCCGGAAATACTTCTACTTGATGAACCCTTTTCCTCCCTTGACTATCAGACCAGGCTCGCAATTTCGGAAGAAATCTGGCTTATAATTAAAAAGGAAAAAAAGACTGCGATCCTTGTGACTCATGACATAGCAGAGGCTGTATCTATGTCGGACAGGGTGATTGTTTTCACCCGCAGGCCTGCAGAGCTAAAATCTGAACATGATATTACGCTGACTACCGTTGGAAACAGAACCCCCATAGTCTGCAGGGAGGCCCCTGAATTCAGGGTATATTTCAATAAAATATGGAAGGAGCTGGACGTCCATGTCTGAAGAGTACATCCTCCCTGTAATTCAGCACTCCGCAGAACATATGCAGTATATCAAAAAAGAAAGATCAGAGCATAGGGCAGTAATACTGTCTAGAATCCTGATACTTGTCGCAATATTTGCTCTCTGGGAAGTCGCCGCAATCATGAAATGGATAGACCCCTTCATTATGAGTCAGCCTACCAGGATTGCAAAAACTGTGGTGACTCTCTCAAAAGACGGATCGCTGTTCCTTCATACCGGAGTAACAATATACGAAACAATAATAGGATTTCTTTCAGGCACGATACTGGGCACATTTATTGCCGTTATACTGTGGTGGTCTAATTTTACAGCCAAAATACTAGACCCTTACCTGGTAGTATTCAATGCACTTCCAAAAACAGCCTTGGGCCCCATCATACTTGTGTGGATCGGAGGAACCACCGGCTCCATTATAGTTATGGCTCTCCTGCTTTCCGTTATTGTGACTATACTGAACATGTACCAGTCTTTCAAGAACTGCGATGAGGACAAAATAAAGCTTCTCAAAACCTTTGGGGCTACAAAATCACAAATACTCCGGAAGGTAGTGCTTCCCTCCAGCATTCCCGATATAGTATCAACATTAAAAATAAATGTGGGTATGTCCCTTGTAGGTGTTATTGTAGGAGAATTCCTTGTGTCAAATGCAGGCCTCGGCTATCTTATTATATACGGAGGCCAGGTATTTAAGATGGACCTGGTTATGACAAGCGTAATAATCCTTGCCCTGGCTGCTGCTGTTATGTACCTGTCAGTGGCATG
>CAYURW010000062.1:11943-16132 GCA_964447145.1 uncultured Clostridiaceae bacterium | reverse complement strand
GTAAAAAGCTTATCAATTATATCAGCCCTTGTAGCGGGGGTACCAAGGCCGCTGCTCCTGTCCAGAGCTTCCTTCAATCCTTCGTCTTCAATAAATTTACCGGGGTGTTCCATGGCTGTGAGCAATGTAGCTTCTGTATATCTTGCAGGAGGCTTTGTCTTTCTGCTGTTTGCCCTGACGGAAAGGAACTTCAATTTGTCCCCTTTTTTCATAAGGGGAAGAGATTGTTCACTGTCCTCGGAGTCGGAATTGTCATCCTCAGAGTCTTCTCTGCCGCTGTATACGGCTTTCCAGCCCAGGGCCTTCGTCACTTTGCCCCTGGCAAAAAACTGCTCTCCCGCAGCTTCAACCTTGACGGTTGTTTGTTCATATTGATAAGGGGGGCTGAGAACGGCAATAAAACGCTTTGCAACCAGATCAAATATGTTGCGCTCCTCGACACTGAGGGTGGAGAGCCTTACAGGCTGCTCCGTAGGAATTATTGCGTGGTGGTCGCTGACCTTGCTGTTGTCCACCAGGCGGCTGGTGGTTGTTATTTTCCCTTTAAGGAGGTTTTGGACCGGTCCCGCATAGGGCCCCGCAGCAATGCTTTTCAGCCTGTCCGGCAGAGTCGGCACTATATCGGAGGTAATGTGGCGTGAATCAGTCCTTGGATATGTCAGAACCTTATGCTTTTCATAAAGGGACTGCATTATGGACAGAGTCTGTTTTGCGGAGTAGCCGTACTTTTTGTTTGCGTCTCTTTGCAATTCGGTCAGGTCATAAGCCAGTGGATGGGGCTCGCTTTTGGATTCTTTTTTTATATCCGTTATTTCTCCGGTCTGACCGTTGAGCTTTGATGCGATGGCCTCCGCTTTTGCCTTATCAAACAATCTTGTATTTCCGGATCTGTCCTTCCATGTCAATGTAAACCCTTCGGTTTTGGCTTCAATAGTCCAATAATCCTTGGGAACAAAGTTTTTTATTTCGTTTTCGCGCCCCACAATGAGTGCCAGAGTAGGAGTCTGGACCCTGCCTGCCGATAACTGTGCATTGTGCTTGCAGGTAAGGGCACGGGTCACATTAAGGCCTATGAGCCAGTCGGCTTCGGCTCTGCATTGGGCAGCCCTGTACAAATTGTCATAATCCCTGCCGGGCTTCAACTGGCTGAAGCCGTCCTTTATCGCCTTGTCCGTCTGGGACGAGATCCATAGGCGCTTTATAGGCTTCCGGAAGCCTGCCTTCTCGATGATCCACCTGGCCACCAGCTCTCCTTCACGCCCTGCATCGGTGGCTATGACAAGCTCATCAATATCATTTTGCTTTAATAGGTTTCGAACGACTCCATATTGTTTTGAGGTTTCCTTAATGACAGTAAGCTCCATTTTGTCAGGAAGCATCGGAAGGTCCTGAAGGTTCCAGGATTTGTATCTTTTGTCGTAGGTTTCAGGATCGGATAATGTGACCAGATGGCCCAGAGCCCAGGTCACAATATATTTACTTCCGGAAAGATAGCCGTTGTTATTTTGATTGCAGCCCAGGACCCTTGCCAAATCTCTTCCGACAGAGGGCTTTTCGGCCAGTACCAATGTTTTTCCCATAAAGATTCTCCTTCACAATTTTGCTTAATATATTATGATGCGATATCAATTTGTGTTGCTGCCCTTTCTCACTTAATTGTTCATATTATACATTTAGGATATCTTATATAATATGCCAAAGGTTGTAGTGCATAGTATTAAATGGGGCAAAGCCGCCGTTGTTCCAATTAGCTGTATACCGGCATATTTCTATATAGGATTTACGTTTCCTAATATAGTATATCATTTTAGGCAAACTAAAAAAAGGCACTTGCAAAAGCATCAGCGGTATGGTAAGTTTATGCTAAGGATAATAATTATCATAAGAAAATTATAATTAATGTGGGGGTGGGATAATAAAAGGGCGCAGGCAGCGGAAATAAGCTGCTTATGGATGAAAACATTGGTTATTGATGATTTTGCATTAAGAGAAGGAGAGTGTAGTTATGAACTTAAAGGGAACAAAAACAGAGGCCAATTTGATGGCAGCTTTTGCAGGCGAGAGCCAGGCAAGAAATAAATATACATATTTTGCTTCGGCAGCAAAAAAAGAAGGCTATGAACAGATCGCAGAAATTTTCCTCAAGACTGCCGAAAATGAAAAGGAACATGCAAAGCTTTGGCTCAAGGCCCTTGGGGGCATTGGAAATACTGCGGAAAACCTGCTTCACGCAGCAGAGGGCGAAAATTACGAATGGACGGATATGTATAAAGGTTTTGCAGAAGATGCGGAAGCGGAGGGCTTCAAAGAGCTGGCTTCACAATTCCGGGCAGTGGCTGAGATCGAAAAGACTCATGAGGAAAGATATCGTGCTTTGTTGAAAAACGTTGAAACTCAGGCTGTATTCGCAAAAGCGGGAATCATTGTATGGGAATGCCGTAATTGCGGGCATCTCGTACTTGCTAAAGAGGCCCCCGGGGTATGCCCTGTGTGCAACCATCCTCAAAGCTTCTTTGAAGTAAGGAAAGAAAACTATTAATTGTTTGAATTACAAAATCAGTTGATATCTGGTTTTGTGTAAAACAGTGTACTGTTCACGACATATAATAAAGAAAGAGGTGGAAATATGTGCAACAATGCTAAGTTTTTTCTCTGCAAGCACTGCGGAAATTTGGCAGAGCTTATTATTGACAAGGGCACTCCTCTTGTATGCTGCGGCGAAAAAATGACCGAGCTTGTGGCCAATACCGTTGATGCAAGCAAGGAAAAACACGTTCCGGCCGTAACGGTCAACGGAGATAAAATTACTGCCGCTGTCGGAAGCGTGCTTCATCCGATGGAGGAAAAGCACCACATTGCGTTTATATATCTTGAGACCAAAAATGGAGGTCAGAAGAAGTGCCTGAAGGTCGGGGAAGAGCCGGTGGCTGAATTTGCGCTGGCAGGGGATGAGGCAGTGGCGGTATATGAGTACTGCAATCTGCACGGCCTTTGGAAAACTGTACTTTAGCGGAAAATACACTGAAATTAGGGATATGCTGGAACGTAAATTGCACTGAAATGTAAAACATACCGGGATGGCTCATTTCGACAAGAAAAGGCAAAATGAGCCATCCTTTTACTATTAGACGTGATATAATAGTAAAAGAGATGGTTCTACTAAATAGGATACATGCAAGCAAGTGAACGGGATAATATAAGTAATTAAACAGGATACGTCCATATTTAATGTGAGGGATCAATATGGGGGGCGTAAATTCAAAAGTCACAATGCCTTTTCCTGAAAACGCATTCAAGGATTTTCACAATATTTATTTAAGTGAGAACATGTATGCGGCCATAATAAAAATAGGATTTGACATGTATCCGGGCACCCATGCTCATGACGGGTACGAGTTTCTCATGCCCATTACCGATATGCCCTATGTCTGCATAGATGATAAAGTCATTTCCTGCTCCAAAAATACGGTCCTCCCCATAAACCCCTGGCAGAGGCACGGTATTGCCCAAAAGTCGGAGAAGATCCGATTTATTGATGTTGTCGTGGACAGGCTCTATATTGAAGAGGTTTACAGATCTTTGTGCGGTGAAAGCCTGAAGCGGCTGAAAAATGAAACTGTTAATGCAAGCTTTGAGATCCAGAGTATAATCAAGAGATTTGTAGAAGAGGCCAAAGAAAACGGCTTAGGCAGGGATATGATGATGAAAAGCTTGTGCTGTCAGTTCTCAATCCAGGTGATCAGGAGCTTATGCAGCGGCATCAAGGAGAATAGCCCGAAATCTGACGGCATAAACGAGAATAAGATCGCCGGAGTTTTAGATTACCTGAACGGTTGTTATTATAAGGATTGTTCTGTTGACAGCCTTGCGGAAATAGCGGGGATGAGCAAATATCACCTTATACGTTTTTTCAGGCAGATGACAGGGAAATCCCCTTACGATTATCTGCTTGATATAAGAATTGCCAAAGCAAAGGATCTCCTTTTGAAAAAGGACCTGCCTATTACCAATATTGCCGTAAAATGCGGCTTCAACTATGCATCGCATTTTTCTTATGTATTCAAGAAGAGAATGGGTATTTCACCGGGAAAATTCAGAGAAATGCTGCGGCCTTAAGTGAGGATAATGTGATGGCCAGTGAAAAAAAGCTCAAAACGTCAATGAACCACGCATTTATCAAATACGGCAA
>CAYURW010000062.1:0-11843 GCA_964447145.1 uncultured Clostridiaceae bacterium | reverse complement strand
CAAAGTCTGACCTGCAGCAATAGGGCTTGCCCTGCAGAAACAAAGTCTGACCTGCAGCAATAGGGCTTGCCCTGCAGAAACAAAGTCTGACCTGCGTGAATGTCTCCCTCCACCTAAAATGCTAATGTTTTTTTATTTGAATTGCGGCGAATTAACACTAATGTCTATTTGTTTCTCCGCGAATTAATCAAGGTAACAAAATCTGTTTCAGCTTTTTGTTTTGTATAAGCCTCGTTTGATTCTTTTGCCGCTGAAACAATACTCCTTTGAATCTCAGCAACCTTGTAGGTATACTGGACTTCAAAGAACCTTGCGTTATGCTTGGGGACTATACGGATTTCCTTGAATGCACCATCAACTTCCTTCAAGATTTGCTGTGACATATTACTGTTTAAGAATTTATAGTTTTCGTTGGTTTGCTTAGCTTGTTGTTTTACGCAAAGGTACATATATTTACAATACCTGATTGACAATTCATCCCCCACCTCTTAGCCTACCTTACTAAATTAAGCCTTCCCTATTTCCCCAGCATTACAAGTACCGGCAGGGCTATTGTCAGAAGCACCAGAATCAGTGCTCCCGCAAAGGCCCTTTTGTTTTTCTTTTTTAAGTTGTATTTTGCAAAGCTTATAAGATAAATTGAACTAATTACTATAAAAACTGCCGCAACATATTTCATTTATTTTCTCCTTTTTCATTTACTTTCTACTTTTAGTAGATATTATCGGAGCGCTCTTTAACATTGTCCCTGTCCTTTTTATTTTGAATTCCACTTCTGTTGTTATTTTAGAATTCTGAAAATTTTCTATCCAGTTGTACTTTTCCCATTCCTGTATTGTGAGAAATTGTCTTGCGGCTGTTTCTCCGAATCCAAACACATCCGTCTTAAAACCTATGCACTTTTCCATCAGCTTATCGAGACCTTCTTTTATTTGCTTTTCAAAGGCTTTTTCCAACATTGGTGTCAATTCAGGCTTCTCATAGTTGATTCCGCTCTGTACGGAAAGCAGATCTCCTTCCAGCTTTACTGTCAGATGAATAACAGATGTATTTTTGTCAAAGCTGACCGTAACCTTAGGCTTCTTTGCACTCCGGACATCTAAGGGTATGGCCAATCCCGGCACCCTTGGATCCTGCATGGTAAAGTATCCCATTCTGAAATCACCGCTTGCCATTTGCATAAGCCTTGATTCATCCCCTGTAAGCTTGCCAACCATTTTATCTCCGTCAAATACTGCTGTTCCAAATAACTGTACTACACCTTGACTTTTAACAGGAAGGTTATCGGCATAATAATCCCCGCCGGTCTTGAATTCACTTCCCCACTTTTCCCCATCTATTTCCAGTTTTTTTGGATTGCTTAATGCCATATATATTGAAGTTGGTTGTCGATAGACAGACTTCATCTGTTCATAGAATTTCTGCAAAGTACAATGTACAAAATAGCCGGTCATTTTGCCTTCAGAGGCCAAAATTTGGATATTTTTAGAAAGTGCTGTGCCTACAAGGGGTTCTGCAGAATTTACGACTTCAATTACGGGGCGGCTTACCACAAATACATGCATGGATCTCCTTATTTGTCTGAACCGTATTATTGGGGCCAGAAACTCTCCTAATAATTTGTCCCTGGCTAATTCCTCGGAAATTATTAAAGCTTCGGCATGCATAAAATTCAGTCTCCTTGAAACGGTGGAGTTCAGCATGTCAATTCCGGTAAAAAACGAAGGCGCATCTACCGAAAGAGAGACATATTCATTTTGCCCCTCTGATCCTCCGTTCCCTCCGCTGTCTCCTGAGCCCCCTACTGAGCCCTCTCTTAAGGTCGGGAATTTTATTGTCAGTCTCCACTTGTCTGAGATACCCCTTTCTATTCCTATTAAATTCACATGAAGCAAATCGTCTATCTCCTTGGAATCATAACAGGAAGAAAGTGCTGCAGCTGTAGTACATATAATGAGAGCAAGGAATATCCTACGCATTTTTTGTTTCCCCCTTCCCTGATATTTTTGCTGCAATTAAGGAAATAATCGAAGGGACAAAAAATATTATTCCCCCATAGTCTCTTAGGCTTTGCACGTTCCCCAAAACCACCTCGCCTATGTTTTTTTGAGCTATTGAAAGGGCAAAGGATATTATAGAAGCAGCCAGAATCACCGGCTTTGGGTCCTGTATCCTAAACAATTTACAGTATATGCTCACAAATGCATAAAAAACAATTGAAACTGAAATCAGGGAACTGATTGTCATTATAAAGAGGAATATGGGATCAACCCTCTGCAGAAATCGCCCATAGTCGATCAATGTCGCCATTTCATACATCGGGGAAGTTATTTCCGATGCAATATAGTAAGGAAAGGTTAATATAAATGCCAGAAGGCTAAGGGATATAAAAAACGCAGATAGGGCGAGGCCTATGTATCCGGCTTTTTTTATATGACTTATCCCTTGAAGAGAAGGCGCAAATACTGCGAGGATAACTACCTCGCCGTATGCGGAATTTCTTATAATTCCATTGGAAACGGTTTGGCCTATTCCATACCCGAGTATGGGAAATATGCGGTTAATATTATAGTTTTGCTGGCCTAATGCAATAATTATAAGGAACCCGACAATCATGGGAAAGATAATAAGCTTTGATAGCCTGGCCATGGTTTCGAGGCCCAGGGTATTAAGGATTGCTGCTGTTCCGATAAACAGCAGCATAATAAATGGCAGAGGGGTAAAAGGCATTACATATACTTTCAGCACATCTGCATATTCCCTTGCCCTTACAGATGCCACTGTCAGCATGAGAACGGCAGTGAGCAGGGAAAATATGAATCCGAATAGTCTGCCAACGGTAATTTCAAATATCTCTGTAATTCCTTTGCCCGGGAACCTTTTAAGGAGCAATAGGATAAAGGCAAAGCCAATTGCGGCAACGGATGCGGATATCAGTGTCATATACCATGCCGTAGTCCCCACTATACCTGACACAGTGGCGGGGCTTGTATAAAATACTTTTGCCGTAATTGCTATTACCGTAAGCCAAATAGCCTCCTGGGGGCCGAATTTTCCTTCCTGTATCAATTTTTGTTCCCGTCCTTTCCATTGAGCCATTCCCTTGTAACCCTTCCGGCTTTATATTTATTTTCCGGGTTTATATAGTCTGGTCTTATTTTTTGATTGTATGTTGGAAGTGTAGAAATAACATCGGGATTTGCCCTTGTTTTGGGCGCTATGGGGGATAGAAATGGGACCCCAAAGGATTTTATGTTGCATGCGATCCCCAGCAGTAAAACAATAGCTGCTGAAATTCCATAAAAACCTGCAATTGCTCCGAAGAAAATGAATACAAACCTAAATAGCCTTGATTCAAAGGATAGTATATAAGACGGGATTGCAAAACTGCTGATCCCGGATACTGCAATTATTATTATGATCAACGGGCTTACCAGCTGGGCCTGGGCAGCAGCCTGACCCAATATCAAAGCCCCTACAATGCCGAGAGTGTTGCCTATGACTCCGGGTACCCTGATTCCCCCTTCCCGTATTAATTCAAAGGATATTTCCAGAAAAAATATTTCTGCAATTGTCGGGAAAGGTACGTTCTCTCTGGATTTTACTATTGAGTTAAGCAGCTCGGTAGGTATCATTTCCTGATGAAATAATACAACTGAGACGTACAAACCAGGCAGCAGCATTGTAGTAAGCAATGCAAACACCCTTAAATATCTCATAAATATTGCGAAATGCCAGTTCAAAGAAAAATCCTCCGGAGTATGCAAGGCTTCAAATATGCTTTTGGGAATTATTGATACAAAAGGGGTGCCGTCTATTATCAGTATGACCTTTCCATCCATTAGCTGAGAGGATGCTCTGTCCGGCCGTTCTGTTGTCACAGATTGTGAAAAGGGCATCAATGCCCTGTCTGATATAAGTTCCTCAATCATTGCCACTCCCATTATCATATCAATATTAAGACCTGCTATCCTTTTTTTTGCTTCATTGACTACAGCAGGATTTGCAATTCCTTTAACATATAGTATTGCGCAGCTTGTTTTGTTTGTTTTGTCAATGGGCATTACCTCTACAGTAAGGTTTTTATTTCTTATTATCCTTCTGATCAGCGTTATGTTGGTAAGCATATCCTCATTGAAGCCTTCCTGGGAGCCTCTTACAACATCTTCGGTAATAGGCTTCTCAATGTTTCTTTTCACGTAACCCTGATTTTCTATTATCAGGCACTCCTCGCACCCGTCAACAAAAACGGCTGTGATGCCGCCTAATACGTGATCAATTATTTTATCATAATTATTTTCCTTTGAAACCTTGTTAACGGATAGAACACTGTCAGTAATATAATCTATAACCGGGCCTTCCTCAAAATCTTCAAAGTATTCGGGAGCCATAAGCTGTTTAAGTATAAAATCGTTGATCGTATTATTATCCGCCATTCCATCCACATACAGAATAAATGCGTCGGTTTTCCTTGCGACTTTGAACTTCCGGATAATAATACCCCTATTGGCGGGCACATTGAATTCCTTTTTCATTCTGTCCAGATTTTTTTTAAGCTCTGTTGTCACAGTGTTCTTGCTATGTTCGTCATCCTGCCCCTGATCCTTGTTCTTTTTTTCTCTTGACGAATTCCATTCTTCAGCCTTTATGGGGGTTTTGCCTTTAGCTTTTTCTTCTTTTACCTGTTGAGAATTCGCCTCAGGAGAAGCCCCTTTTTCTCCTTCCCAGTCATTTGCCTCATTTTCATCCTCAAGCAATTCAAAAACCTTTTCAGGTCTTGGTTCTTTGTACACCGTAAGCCCTTTTATAGCATCGGGTAATTTCATTTTTGCTTCACATCCCAAATAAATGAATTAAAAATAGTATTGCCAGAGGTAACAGTTTTAGCCAATCAAAAAATATAAAAAAAGCACAATATTGGAAATGACCAATTTGTGCTTTTTTATACGAAGAGTTTAGTAATGCTAAATTCAGTAACTTCAAAAGCTTCAGTTTTCATTTTATTTCTTACACAGTTATTACTACTTGTATGACTTAGCTTCCAATAAAGTCCATGCCGTTCATGTTGTTTTCTTTACTTATCCGGTTTTTACTGTTTTTATAGTTTTTAGTGTTTATGAAGGCTTTGCGGTTTATGCTGCTTTGTCGATTATGCGGTTTTTATCATTTATACGGCGTTCTTTTGCACCTTGTCAATGCCCTTAAGGAATCTGCCCAAGGGTTTGTATACCAAAATTACTATCAGTGAATTTGCAAGGGATTTGATCAGATTAAAAGGCAAAATTGCAGTAGGCAGCATTGCCATCACCACATCATAGGGAATGCCGTAAAACCTTACCGAGAAAAACAGATTAGAAGGTATCATTACAAGGACCATGGATAATGATCCTGCAGCCAGAGCTGCAAAAGCCCCCTTGAACGTATGGTGCCTCTTGTAAATAGCGCCTGATACAAGCACAAAGACACCGGTCGATATTATATGCATCAGCATTCCCACCCATCCGGAGGCGGCGCTTACTGTAAAGGCTTGTATGGCGGACACAACGACAGTCATTGCCAGTCCGGCTACGGGGCCGTACATGAAGGCGGCTACCAGCATCGGGACATCCCCGGGCTCATACTCCAGAAAAGGAGCCGAGGGGATAATGGGGAATCTGATCAACACTACCAACACGATAGATAGCGCAGAAAGCACAGCAATTCTTACCAGTCTGTTTGTTTTGTTTTCCATTGAAAAACCTCCCAAAAATAAATTCCCTGAAAAATAATCTCAGGGAATGTCAAATGCTAAAAAGTATCTTCTTCCATCCAGACTATACTGTCGGCCCCGGAATCTAACCGGGTCTGCTTTCGCTCGCGGGCTAACAGCCAAGTGGCTGCATTACCGCCGATCGGGAATTTCACCCTGCCCTGAAGATTATATTCAGTTTACGATATTATTTTAGCACTAAATAAGGGCAAAGTAAATAATGAAAATAATACTCCAAGAAGATTTTTTTCGGATAAAGGAAAGCACCCGGGGAATCATAATACAGTAGCAAAGGGCAAAACATATAGGCAAACAGGAAATATTAAAAAGACTTCAATAATTTAAAAAATGAGGGGAGCATTATTATGAGAAAGCTGACTTATCAGAGTCTGATAGATATTGTGAACGGTGCAGGCTTGCTGGGTGCGGGAGGAGGCGGGTCAATAAAGTCCGGAGCAAATCTTGCAGAAGAAATCAAAGCCATGAAAATTGAGCCCGCTCTAATAAAAATGGATGAGATGGACGACAAAAGTAAAATTGCCATGGTAGCCGGGATGGGGGCGCCAAAAGCGGTGCTGGAGATGGGTTTTAATAAAGAAGCGACCAATGCGGTGGAGCTTTATGAAAAGACGGCAGGGCATAAACTGGACTATCTGATACCTGTGGAGACGGGGGCTTTTAATACTCTTGTCCCTATGTACGCAGGCGCAGTGAAAGGCCTGCCCATTGTGGATGCCGATGGGGCGGGAAGAGCAGTTCCCGAGCTTGAGATGCTTATGTTCCATTTTTATGATGTGCCGCCCTCACCTTTTGCAATAGCAGACAGGGGGAAAAATGCGGCAGTGGTGTATACCGAAAATTCCTATGACTGCGAAAACATTGCAAGAAATGTGATTTCCGCTCTTGGAATGAGCGGGGGAGTAGCTTCTTATGAAATGGATGGGAAAAAGTGCAAGGAGGCAATGATCCCCGGCACAATTACAATAGCGGAGGGAGTGGGAGCCGCAATAAGAAAGGCAAAGGCGGAAGGAAAAGATTTTATAGGGCCTTTGGTACAACAATTTAAAGGGTATGAACTGATCAGGGGCAAAATAATCGATATGACCGTGGAAACAAGGGAAGGCTTTGACTTTGGGAAATATACAATAGAAGGAATAGGGGACTGCAAAGGGGATGCACTTATGGTCGAGTACAAGAATGAGAACATGATTGCCAGAAAGAACGGCAAGGTTGTGGGATTAGTGCCGGATTTGATCTGCACAATTTCATTGGATGGGCAGCCCCATACAAATGCCGATTTGGAAAAAGGATTTGAAATTGCAGTATTGGGATTTCCCTGCCATAGTAAATGGAGGCAGCTGAACGGGTATAAGGTTTTTGAGCATGTCATGAAAAAACTTGGGTATAATGAGGGGTATACTCCAATAGAGGAATTGAATAAGTGAGACATAATTCCGGTAAGAAGCCAAACAGATTGATAGAGGCATAATACCGGCAAGAAGCTAAACAGATGGATAGAGGCATAATGCCGGTACAGTGAGGGAACAAGACGTAAGTATTAAAAGAGGTGAATATATTGGATAACATCTATAAGAAGCTGGAGCCCGAAAAAGTTTTTGGTTTTTTCGCCAAGATATCCGAAATCCCCAGATGTTCGGGAAATGAGAAGGCTATCAGCGACTATCTGGTGAGTTTTGCAAAGGCCAGAGGGCTTAGGGTAATTCAGGATGAGGCATTTAATGTAGTGATTGAAAAGTCAGCATACAAAGGTTATGAAAATGCCCCGAAGGTAATAATACAGGGGCATATGGATATGGTCTGCGACAAAAACAGGGATAAGGTCCACGACTTCGATAAGGATACAATTGAATTAAGGGTCGAAGAGGACATGTTATTTGCCAGAGATACAACTCTCGGTGCGGATAACGGGATAGCCATAGCATATGCCCTTGCAATTCTGGATTCGGAGGATATCCCCCACCCACCGATAAAGGTGCTGATTACCGTTGGGGAGGAGGTAGGACTGACTGGTGCATCAGCTTTGGACCCCAGGCTTCTTGATGGGGATTTTCTAATTAATATTGACTCGGAAGAAGAGGGGCAGCTTCTGGCAAGCTGTGCAGGGGGAATAACCGCAAAACAATTCGTGGCTATAGAATGGGAGGATTCATGGCAGGACAGGGACCCATATGAAATTGGAATCGGAGGGCTCAGAGGAGGCCATTCGGGGGTGGAGATAGATAAGGGCAGAGGAAATGCGAATAAGCTTATGGGAAGGGTATTAGGGGACCTCCAAAAGCGAACAGACTATAGGTTATGCGATATTAAGGGGGGAACCAAAATGAATGCCATCCCCCGGGAAGCGGAGGCCGTTATATTGGTTGACCCTGGGGAAGAGAAGAGGCTTAAGGAAAATATAAGCAAATGGAATATGATTTTTAAGAATGAATTTAAAACTTCAGATCCCGAAGTATCCGTTACCTTGAGTAAATTGGACGCAAAAACCCAAAGGGCATTTTCCAAGGAAACCTGCAAAAGGATAATTGCGTTATTGACATTGATCCCAAGCGGAGTCCAAACAATGAGCATGGATATAGAGGGGTTGGTCGAAAGCTCGACAAATCTGGGGGTAGTGTCAACCACAGAGACGGAGGTAATATTTGAAAGCGGCATAAGAAGCAGCGTTGGCAGCCTGAAACAAAACATACTGGAGCAGAACAGTGTTATCGCTGATGTTTTGGGGGTAAGATCTGCTGCGGATTCGGAATACCCTGAATGGGAGTTTGACCCGGATTCAAAATTAAGAGATATATTTGTCAGCACTTATAAGGAAATGTTCGGTTTTGAGCCTGATGTGATAGCGGTTCACGGAGGGCTGGAATGTGGGATATTCAGCAGAAAAAACCCCAATCTCGATATGGTTTCCTTTGGTCCCAGCATGTACGATGTTCATTCTCCAAATGAACACGTCTGCATATCCTCTGTCAGGCGGATGTGGGAATATCTGCTTGAAGTATTAAAATCGATAAAGTAAAGACAATTAAGGAGGAATCTGAATGTCAAGAATATTAAGGGAAAATGATATAAAGAACATATTATACGGCGCCACATTTTTGGGTTCCGGGGGCGGAGGAGCCTTGGGAGACGGGTTGCGTCTTCTATCTGACGCCGCAAAACAGAAAAAGGTCGAGCTTGAGCTGCTTGGGGTAAATGAGATGAAAAACAATGAATATGCTGTCATGGTGGCAGGTATTGGGGCCCCAAAGGCAATGGAAGAAAAAAATTTTGGCCCCGAGGCCGGATACGCCTATGAAGCTATGGAGAAAGTAGCGTTTTTTTCCGGGAAAGAGCTTAAATATTTAATGGCCGGAGAACTTGGAGGTTTTAATACCATGGTTCCCATGTACGTTTCAATATTAAAAGGGATCCCTTTTATAGACGGAGACGGCAATGGACGCGCTGTTCCGGAACTGGCTACAGGGCTTTACCCAATGTACGATATTCCTCCGACTCCACTGGTACTTGCAGGGGGAAACGGGGATACCATTATAGTTTTTTTGAAAAATCCAATGGACCATAAGTCTGCGGAAACAATTGCACGTCATGTTTGCATGGCTTATGGCATGTCTGCCGCATTCTGCACCTGGACAGTAAACAGCCAGGATATAACTGAGAAGCTGGCACCGGATTCCATAACCGGAGCCCAAAAGATTGGAGAGGCTATAATGGCTTCTAAGAACGATGGCAGCGACATACTCAAAAAGCTGCAGAAGGAAGTTAATTGCAGGGAACTTTGCAGAGGGAGAATAATCAAAATAGAGGTAAAGACAGAGGGAGGCTTTGACTTTGGCACTACGATACTTGAGGGCATTGGAGGATCCGGCAGTTCAACATACTATATAGATTTTAAGAATGAAAACCTACTGGTGCGTGATAACTCAGGCAAGGTGCTGCTGACGGTCCCGGATCTGATTTGCCTGTTGGATTTGAACACTATGGAGCCTCTTACAAATGCAAGCACAAAGGAGGGTATGGAAATTGCGGTATACGGTGTTTCCGCCCCCGGGAACTGGTGGAAGATAGGGACCGGATTTACCAATTGGAAACATATACTTGATAAGGTCGGATATAACGGCGGCCCTGTAAAATTATAAGGGCTGCCTTGCTGGTGCAATGTTGATATAAAGGGGCAGGCAGAAATAATTATCCCAATTACTATAAGGGCTGCTTCGCTGTTACGGCTTTATATTCTTTCATCAAAGATGAAATAAGCTCTTTTACAGTTATTATTTTTTCTGCCCTCCAGGCATTGACTCCCGCAAAGGCAAAGCCGTGGTCAAGGCTTCCTTTCTGTGCATTTGTTAGAGCAAGGGCAATACAATAAGGGCTTTCGCTGCGGTTGCAGGTTACTATGCAGTGATAGGGGCATTTGTAAGGCCTTTTGGCGCCTTTTGAAACTTCCTCAGTAAAGGTGTTCCTAATAGCTCTTCCGGGCATGCCCACAGGACTTTTTATTATTGTGATATCTTCTTTGTTTGAATTAATGTAAGCATTCTTAAAGGCTGAAGAGGCATCGCATTCTTCGGTTGTCACAAACCGGGTCCCCATTTGGACTCCTGAGGCGCCAAGCTCCATTATATTATGAATATCTTCACCGCTGTATATTCCCCCTGCAGCTATTATGGGAATCTTTCTGCCTGACCTGTCCTCAAAGGGCTTGACTTCATTTACGACCTGCGGGATTATTTTTTCTAATGAACACTCCGGATCAAAAATCTGTTCCTCCTTAAAACCTAAATGGCCCCCAGCTTTCGGCCCTTCCACTACTATTGCATCAGGAAGGTAATTGTATTTATCCAGCCATTTCCTGCAGATTATACCGGCTGCTCGGGCGGAAGAGACTATTGGAATCAGCTTTGTCCCGTATTTGCCTCCTAAGAATTGCGGAAGGTTGAGGGGAAGGCCGGCACCGGAGAATATTATGTCTATGCCTTCTTCAATGGAGGTTTTTACGTATTCTGCATAGTTATTCAGAGCGACCATAATGTTAACTCCGATAATACCCTTTGTTTTGCTGCGGGCTTTTCTGATTTCATCCTTCAACCTTTTCATATTGGCTTCAAGGAAATTTATAGAAAAATCGTAATCTATCATACCTATCCCGGCGGCTGCAATGACGCCAATACCGCCTTCGTTTGCCACTGCCGATGCGAGGCCCGACAATGATATGCCGACTCCCATGCCCCCCTGTATAATCGGAAGTCTGGCTGTAAGGCCGCCTATATTCAACTCCCTAAGTCTGCTAATGTTCATGTTATCCTCCCAAAAAAATGTTATATCTCATAATGAAGTATACCATAACTTACGATTTGTGAATATCAAAGTTTTGTATGTGCTGTTGACTATGAATTTTCAGTTAGACAAAACTTCTCCCGGTCAATCAGTTAACGATATAGATATGAATATATTGGCAGCGATTACTCAAGAATGTTATGATACCGAAAAAGGGGCGGTTTTATCACAGTATCTTGGAGATTCAAAATTTATTGGGGCAAGTGAATAAATCTTATTCTTGAATTTTTTTTGAGAATGATATAGAATATAAATTGTCGAAGGAATAGGCTTGGCCAAAATAGAAGATATCAGGGATCGGCACCTGAATTTAATGTGGGGGTATAGCTCAGCTGGGAGAGCGCTTGAATGGCATTCAAGAGGTCAGGAGTTCGATCCTCCTTATCTCCACCAAAAGACGATAAACCACAAGGCTAAATAACCTTGTGGTTTTATTTAACTTACAGTCCGCATTGCAAATAATCAGAATAGGTTTTCTCAGGCATATCAACTGGATTGTAATTATGGCGGTTTCAGCCGGTTTGTCCCTTGTCTGCGGCAAAAGCCTAAAAAACGTACGGATTATGGAGAATTGTATGAAGCTGTTTATCAGGAATATGTTGGTTACATTCATTGCAGTTGTTTTCAAGGCCGGAATTACAATGACCATTGCGGACCCGGGGCTTTACGGAAATCGCGCCAGAAAGCCCATACCGAGCTTGCCGGGCTTTAGCCGTGGGATGAATGGCGATTGCGTAGCAAA
>CAYURW010000061.1:0-16469 GCA_964447145.1 uncultured Clostridiaceae bacterium | reverse complement strand
GTCCCACCTTATATAAGGCATTTTTGGCATTTACTTTTATAGTTTTATAAGGAATATCCAAGAATCTCATCCCCAGCATGACATTTTCCAGTGCGGTCCTCCCTTTAATCAGTCTGAATTCCTGGAAAACCGGACCGATAAGTCTTCGGAGGCCCCTGATACCCCGGCCCTGCCCCTTTGCAATAGGCTGCCCTAATACCTTCAAAAAACCGGATGTCGGATACTCAGTACCCATAAGGAGCTTAAGAAGACTTGTCTTCCCTGAACCGCTGGGACCGGTAATATAAACCAATTCTCCGGTTCCGATCTGCAAACTGATATTTTTGAGGGCTACGGTGCCCTCAGGGTATTTCAGTGTTACTTCATTCGCCTCAATCATTGCTTCCCCTCCGATTGGAATAAATTCAAACTGCTGGTCAATTCCAAATAACCCTCTTTTATTTCAAGGCTGTTAATGGTATTCCCAGCCAAAAGAGATTTCAGGTCCAGTTCCATACCACCCTCAGCAAACAGTTCTTCCACAGTACCGGTCTCCAGGGGCATTCCAAAAAAACTGCCTTCCTGTGCCCGGAATTTAAGAATATGGCCATCCAAAACAACAAATGTGCCGGATACAGCAAAATCCTTTCCGGGTAGGCTTATTTCAACCCTTCCCGGATGAAAAGCAAAGACCATATCTGGGAGGCTTGTCTGCCCGGAAACTATTTTGTTGATTACCTTATCTTCTATTGACCCCTTTACACTGAAAAGCGAAAAGGTTATTTTCAAAGCATCCGCAGGCAGGCTTCCCTTCTCAATTATGTGCGAAAACTCCTTCCCTGCCTCCGAAATAACAGGTTTTAGCTCATTCCATGCTTTCTCGATATTCTCTGAATACTCACGGTAATACTCCACTTCTCCTTTTAATGAAGCCAAATACCTCTCTTTTTCAAGCCTCAGGTTCGTTTTTTTTGTCATGGCTTCTTTTAATTGCCT
The DNA here is from genome assembly GCA_964447145.1 of uncultured Clostridiaceae bacterium. Lineage (GTDB taxonomy): Bacteria > Bacillota > Clostridia > Lutisporales > Lutisporaceae > BRH-c25. Next base: position 15,494 of record CAYURW010000061.1, on the reverse strand, counting down.
CTGCTTATCTTCTACCAGAATCAATTTTGCTGATAATGCATCCTTTTTCCCCACCAGGTTTTCTCCGCTTGTTTTCAGCTGTTCCAATAATTCTTCGGTATTGCGGGTAATATCCCGGAGGATATTTATCCTGTGAAGGAACTCCTCCAGGCTGTCAGAATCCAGCACTATCTCAAGAAAGGAGCCCGGTCCCATTCTCTGATAACTCTTTAGGACCTCCCCCAGGCTTTTGCGCTTCCTTTCGCAGACTGCTTCTATTTCCTTTATTTCATCCTCGGTTTCCGCAATTTCCCGGTTGATTGCGTCCGTTTCCCCCATAAGCTTCTTTTCCTCAGACTCCATCAATTCAATCTCTTGAGCAAGGATGAACAGATTATTAAGAACCTCTTTTTCTTCTTCGGTTATCTCCAAAAGCTTCTCCTTGATTTCCGGGAAGGGAGCGGTTTTGCTGCCGGCAGCTCCTGCAGGGATAACTGCAAGGGATAATATGACAATGAACACTGAAAGAATCAGTGCCCTTTTCTTTTTTACCATCATAATACACCCCCCTGGCTATATTAAGACATTCCCTCAGGGATGTCCTTGATACACTTATACAATTCTCTTCCTACAAAAACTCTTACTATTTCTGGATCAAATTGAGTGCCGGCATTTTTTTTGAGCTCCTCTGCCGCCTTCTCTTCGGATAGCGGATTCCTGTAAGCTCTTTGGCTCGTCATTGAATCATAAGCGCCGGCAACGACTATTATCCTCGCAGAAAGCGGTATTCTCTCCCCCTCCAGCCCGTTGGGGTAACCCATGCCATCCCAACGTTCATGATGTGCAAGCACGATTTCTGCAAGCTCTTCCTTGTCGCTGACAGACCTTAATATTCTATATCCAATCTCAGGATGGCGCTTCATTTCATTCCATTCTTCATCAGTAAGAGGGCCCGGCTTGTTCAATACAAACTCATCCAATGCAATTTTGCCAACATCGTGGAACAGTCCCGCAACCTTCAGCCTGTTTAATTCCTTATTGCTCAGTTCCATTGCCATACCGATGGCTTCGCATAAAAGGCTTACCCTTTTTGCATGGAGTTCTTCGGTTTTATTTTCTCTGTGGAACGAATTAACTATTTCTTGAACCGTTTTTGCATTTATACCCGACCTTTCATGCAATTTATTCTTATACATGTTGTCTTCTGCATTTTTGAATACTCCGCTAATATCCTGCCCCCTACTCTTTTTTGTGTCCCATCCAAAGGAAATTGACAATTCCAAATTCTTTAACTTTATTGTGGAAGCAGCAGCTTTTATTCTTTTAGCAACCTTTTCTGCTTCTTCCCAATTGGTTCTGGGCAATAAAACAACAAATTCATCCCCTCCCAATCTGGCTACTATCTCATCCCCTCGGCATTCTCTCTTAATTTGTTCTGCGGCCTTTATCAGCAGATTATCCCCTTCATTATGTCCGAATGCATCGTTATAAAGCTTCAGACCATTGACATCCGCCATAATAACTGAAATAGGAAGGTTCCTTTCAGTATCCAGCCTTTTCAATTCCTCTTCAAAAAATCTTCGATTATAAAGGCCCGTCAATTGGTCGTGATAGCTCATATGCAATATTTCTCTTCCGGATTTTTTCCGTTGGGAAATATCCGTGTATATACCATAGCCCCCTGCAATTTCATCGTCCAGCTTAATAAATACACCTTTTACACTGACCTCCCTGGGTTGGCCGTCAGCACTGTATCGGACGGATTCAATACTTATACCCTGCCCTTTAAGCAGCTCAAATGTCAATTTGCTTGCCTCATCATAATTTTCTGACGGTGCTACTACATCATCTACCTTCCTGCCCCGGACCTGATCTGAAGTATACCCGAACAATTTCGTAAATTGTTCATTTATATCGACTATTAAATGATCCTTGTCAAACATTACAATAGCATCGGTAGAGTTCTTGAACAGGGCCTCAAAATTGAGCTTTTGACGTTTTGCTATATCCTCCGCTATGCTTTTGCTGCTGATAATACTGCCATATAATAATGTGACAAAGAGGAAAATAATAAAAATAACACTAAAGAGTGCCGGCCCTTGAATGTCTTCTGCCCATACTACCGGGGAAATACCCTTTATCATAGAAAACAGATCGTGCTCCATCATTTGCTTCAAAATAACTCTCTCCTGTTTTGCATATTTGGCATATATATATTTTGATCATTATAGTGCTTTGTGCCTGTATACAATAAGCAAATGGCTCTTTTGGACTATATCTCTATATTCTATCCCTATATTCGACATAAACCCTTAATTTCCCTGCCTAAAATACTTCAAAACTGCTTCAGAAATGCTCTTTGCCAGTCTGATTTGTTCATTTTCATCAATTAACCACTCAAACTCATTGGGATTAGGTACGAAGCCGCTTTCTACCAATATTGAAGGAGTCCATGATCCCCTTATTACGTAGAAATTCTTTTTATGCATCCCTTTATTATTACGGCCCAGATCCGCCAAAACACTGTCAAAGACCACCTTCGCCAGAGGGCTTGAGAGCTCTTCCCTGTAAAACACCGATAATCCGTCCACCTTGGAAATATCTACGTTGTCTTCCATGCTGTTGGCATGCAGGGATATAAACATATCGGGCTTTCTGCTTCTAGAAGCAGAAAGGCGTTCCTCCAGGGACACATCATTATTCTCTGTTCTGGTCAGGGCTATCTTTGCCCCGAGGCTTTCCAGCTCTGACTTTAGCTTAAGAGCAATATTCATATTAATGGTTTTTTCAGAATAATTCTTCCCTAAGGGTCCTATTGCGCCATGGTCGCTGCCTCCATGGCCCGGATCCAGCATTATTGTAATTCCCCCGAGAGGGAGCTCTCCGCTGTTCGCCCTCACCGGCTTTTTAATATTCAATGCCAGACCCTCGGAGGTTTTTTCGACGTAATATCCCTCAATATGCCGGCTGCTGCTTATTTCCAAAACATACCTGGTAATGCCATCCTTTGCTACCTTGACGGAAGAAAAGAGGGAGCCTTCCGGAAGTGCGGGCAGAGCCGCCTCAGCATCAGCCGTAATGCTAAAGGTCAGAAAGGTTCCATCAAAAGCTGCTGTGGCGGCAGCAGAGGAGGAAATTGCCAGCCTGAGGGAATCCCACCATTCCCCTGTTTTGTACTCTACCCCCTTTATTATTGGATACGGCTGATTTTTTGATGTATATATCTCGACATCGTTCTTATTAATCCATTGTCCCAAAGAAAGCCGGGCATAGTTTCCCGTCATTCCGGTGATGCGGTCGGTCATCCCCCCCGCAAGCTCAAAAGCTGCCCCGTTTGAAGAAGACGGGGTATTATATATATATGCAGTTTCTTTTTCTATTTTTGCGAAGAAGGGAGAGCCCTTCATTATTGCTCCGATTTTGCCCGGCGCTTTAACTGACCTGATGGTTCCTTTGTAATTCATTGCATAGACCGGGGCCCCAAGATCTACAATACGGGGAGTCCCCGTAAAAGATGGAATTGTATAGCTGTAAGCAAATGTTCCCTCATAAAGGCCGGAAGCCTTTGGATCCTTGCTTGTAAGCACCATTGTATAGCTTTTGCCGTTTATTTTTACCGTTACCGTCGAACCGACCGGCGCTTTGCAGGAAAGGGTCACCTTTTCTCCGGGAGTACGGTATTCCTGGGTTTGAGGAAAGACCGAAGACGGGGTTATGTCTGCCTTTGCCATTTTTATGGGAGCTTCTGACGGGATATCCCTTTGTATCACCCGGGTCTCGCTAGAGCTGTCCTGTGAAAAAACATATGTATTAGTCCCTGCCTCAAGGGGCACAAGAATCCCGAAATATCCGTCGGGAGACCTGTTTTCCAGTGGCTTGCCGTTAAGGAGCAGCGGTTTGCGGGGGTCCGAAGAACCGCAGAGATAGTAGCTTTCAAATTTAGTACTTATATTCTCAGAGGGCCTTGAAATACTGACCGGAATCTCACGAGACAAACTGTCTTTTTCTTGATATGCCGTCTTGATTGCCGCAGTTAATTCGGGATTGTCCCTTAAGGACTTACAGCTGAAGAAAATGCTTCCTTTTATTTCAATTTTTTGTGAGTTCAGCAGGAGCTGTTTTTCTATCTCAGAAACGCCATACCAGGGACTTGAAGACTCTGAATTTCCACAGCGATATGCGGCCTGTCCTATATAAAGGTCAACATTAGTGCCGGACACTGTATCCGCCCACCAATCTAACAGTTTGGCGTAATCCGCTACTTCAAAGCCAATATTCCAGTACAACTGGGGAGCAATATAATCTATGTACCCTTCCTTGACCCATTTTCTCGTATCCGCATATTGATCATAATAGGATTGCATTCCTTTTGTATCGCTTCCAAGGGCATTTGATCCCTTATTTGCCCATATTCCAAAAGGACTGATCCCAAAGCGCACATCCGGTCGGGTCTCTTTAATGGCTTTTGACAGATCTCTAATAAGGGTATTTACGTTTCCCCTTCTCCATTCCTCTATGCTGCCAAAGCCTGTCCCATATTTTTTATAAGTCGTTTTATCGTTAAAATCTTTGCCCGGATAAAAATAATCGTCAAAATGGATTCCATCAACATCATAATTGCGAAGAATTTCGAGAATGCCATCCAAAACCAGCCCTCTTACCTGAGGGATGCCTGGATCATAATATAAATTCCCATCGGAATATTTGACTACCCAACCGGGATTTTTGATAGCGGGATTCATAGCATCCAATGAAGAAAGGTCATATTTCGGATCCTTTGCCGTCTTTTTGGTAATTCTATAGGGGTTGATCCATGCGTGGAGCTCGATCCCGCGTTTGTGCGCCTCAGACACCCAGAACTCCAAGGGATCAAAATCCTTTGCAGGTATAAGCCCCTGCTTCCCTGTCAAATACCTGGACCATGGAAAAATTCTCGAATTGTAAATTGCGTCGGAAGCAGGCCGAACTTGAAGAAATACAGCATTAAAACCGGTATTTTCTGCATCTTCCAATATTTTCAGGGCTTCGTTTTTTAATACTTCAGAATCAATGACCGGTTTTGAGGGATAATCAATGTTCAGTACCGTAGCGACCCATACCCCCCTAAGCTCGGCTTTCTCACCGGAATCCAAAGCAGCGGAGGCTTTTAGTACTGGAAGGGCCAATAAAAAGATAAGCAGGAATTTGACAAATCTCGAAATATGCTTCATATCATGCTCCTTACAATCGAATAATAAGACTATATGCCTTTGTTCTGTTACTTCTGCTTATTTCTGCATATTTGCCCAAAAGACCTTCTATTCGGCTGTTTTTTAATAAGATTGTAATATATATCCCGCAGATATTATTTTACATTACAATTCTATTTTTGAGTGGATATTTCCCTATAATATCATGAAATTGCGCTATATCTTGATTTCTTCATTATCCTCAAATGGAATTGCGCTATATCTTGATTTCTTCATTATCCTCAAATTGTGCATTATAAAGGGATGCATATATACCGTTGCTATTAATGAGCTCTACGTGATTCCCCTTTTCTTCTATTCCGTTATCGGCAAGCACTAATATAGTCTTTGCCCTTCTTATTGTCGAAAGCCTGTGGGCTATTACAAAGGTGGTCCTGTTGCAGGATAGGTTCTCCAGAGACTCCTGCACTACCCTTTCGCTTTGGTTGTCAAGGGAAGAGGTCGCTTCGTCAAGTAAAAGTATGGGGGGATTTTTTAGAAAAACCCTTGCTATACTTATTCTCTGCTTCTGCCCTCCCGAGAGCTTGATCCCTCTTTCTCCCACATAGGTATCATAGCCCTTTTCCAATTCCATTATAAAATCATGGGCATTTGCCATCCTGGCTGCGGCAATCACTTCTTCATCGGTGGCTTCGGGCTTTCCATACTTAATATTTTCCAAAACAGATCCGGCAAAAAGGTATACATCCTGCTGTACAATCCCAATATTTTTTCGGAGGGAATGCAGTTTAACATCCCTTATATCTACCCCATCAATTTTTATTGTTCCCTCAGTCACTTCATAGAACCTGGGTATAAGACTGCAGAGGGTTGACTTTCCTCCCCCCGAGGGCCCCACAAGGGCAACTGTCTCCCCTGGCTCCAGGCTCAGGTTTATGCCCTTAAGTACACTTCCTCCATCGTAATAATTGAAGGATACGTTCTCAAATTCGACCTTTCCTTTAATACTGCCAAGCTCCACACTTCCATCATTATCACTGATATCCGGCTCGGTGTCCATGATTTCCAGGAACCTTTCAAACCCAGTCATACCCTTTTGAAATTGTTCAGTGAAATCTATAAGAGATCTTATAGGCACAAGGAAAGTATTAATATAAAGTAAATATGCCACAAGATCCGGAGTGGAAACGGTTCCAAGCTTGATAAAATATGCCCCTGCAATCACTGCTGCTATATAGATTATACCGTCAAACAGCCTTACCCCGCTAAAAAAACGCCCCATATAAGTGTAGCTCTCTTTTTTTGTTTCAAAGAACCCCCGATTCCCCTTTGCAAACTTACACTGCTCAGCCCCTTCATTAGTGAATGACTGTACCACCCTGATTCCTGAAATGCTATCCTCTATCTGCGCATTAATTTCCGCAAGCTTCTGCTTGTTCCTTCTGAACACAGAACGCATTTTGTTATTGTAGAAAAATGCAAAACCCATCATAAAGGGGATAAAGGCAAAGGTTATCAATGTGAGCTTCACATTGATTCTGAGAAGTATAAAAAATGAGCCGATTATTTTTATTAGAGAAATGAATATTTCTTCGGGACCGTGATGTGCAAGCTCGGTGATATCGAACAAGTCATTTACTATCCTTGACATTATCTGCCCGGTCTTGTTGTTGTCATAGAATGAGAAGGACAGCTTCTGGAGGTGTGCAAAAATATCCTCCCTCATGTCATATTCCATACGCGCTCCCATTACGTGACCCCATGCGGTAATAATATACTGGCAGAAATATTTTAGTATATACATTGCCAGCATTAATGTGCCTACTTTGGCTATGATACCAAAAGCGACGCCGAATTCTTCGCTCAAGCCTTGCTCAAGCAGGTACTTCACCAGCATGGGAAAAAGAAGGTCTATCCCGGCAGCTGTGAAGGAGCATAGCATATCAAGAATAAACAGCCCCTTGTAAGGCCTATAATATGCTATGAATCTCCTTATTTTATTCATTGGTCAACCCCCGCAACAATTAGAACCGATACGGGAAATCAATCCGGCGTATCGGTTGCTTATTTATTTCTATATAGCTTATTTCTCCTCTACGAGTATATTATATATTTTTTCCCTCATTAATTCCATAAAAATATTATCGGTATGCTGTATGCAGGGTCTTTTAACTTTTTGAACCTTTATTATCCCTTTTAGTAATTATGGCTATTCCGATGGCTATCAAAATAACCGGCACCAAAAAACCCTTCAGATCAAATCTGATAAAAGACCTTAAGAGCGCTGAAAGCCCAATCCCGCCCAAAATTCCCACAGGTATCAGAAGCCCCTTGTCATGGTTCCCAAACAGATAAAGTTCAAAAAGCCCGACTGCTATACCTATGAGGAATAAGGGCCACAGCTCCGACATTATATGCCATCCGAAAAATACATTTGCATAAAACAATGCCCCGTAAGTGGTCAGTATGCCTCCCGGTACAAGTATGCCCGGATTCTTGTCTATCCCGGTGAAAAAGGCAAAGTGCATGTATATTCCCGGTATAAGTAAAGCCAATGGCCATACATAGTTCCAGGAGAAGTAGAGATAGCCCAGATTCGACAAAAGAAACAAGGCTCCCAATGCAATAAAGATTACACCAATCACTATATTTGAATTCCTATTCATAATATTCCTCCTTGCGCCGCTCTTCCTTTATATATTCTACCATAATATACGGAGACCGGGGGGAAAAGTCTGATAACTAATATTGCTCTACATGAATAGCATTTGCCCCACTATAGTATAAATGATACTATTATTTATGATAGCATTAATATTTATATGGAATAATCCTGTGTAGATTTGTTTAGATGTGTATAGCTATACATGGATGTATATGGGCATATGGATGTATATGGGCATATGGATATATATGGGCATATGGATGTATATGGGCATATGGATGTATATGGGCATATGGATGGAGGAATCATGAAGGATTTGATCAGAAAGAAAATATTAGAAATAAGGAACAGTCTCCCGGAAGAGGATTCTCGTATCCTAAGCGAGAATGTTTTCCTCAGGCTCAAAGAAAACAGCTTTTTTTGCAATTCAGCTCATATAATGGTATATCTTAGTTTTGGAAATGAATTAAAAACCGACCCCATAATTAACTATTGCCTTGAGAATAATAAAAAAGTATATATACCAGTATGCATACCGGAAACCCGCGAAATCAGCATATCAAGAATTGAGAGCCTTAGTGAACTCCGGCAGGGCCATTATGGAATTCGTGAACCGGCAGAAGAATATATACGTCTTTCGGACACGGACCTTATTGATCTGGTACTCGTTCCTGGAATAGCCTTTGACAATAGGGGCAATAGAATAGGTTTTGGGGCGGGCTATTACGACAGGTTTATGAAACGTCTGCAGCCCCATGCAATTAAGGCTGCCCTTGCATATTCCTTCCAGATGGTAGAAAGCGTTCCTCGGGGGGAACATGATGTACCTATGGATTATATAATAACCGAAAAAGGTACTGTTAAATGCAACACCGGCGCATTAACAGTATAAGCGGTACTTATAGCATAGTGATACTAATGGTGCAAGCGGTACTTATAGCATAGTGATATTAACAGTACAAGCGGTACTTATAGCACAAATGGATGGTGATATCATGTTGTTTGATATTTTCGTTACTTTTTTTAAGATAGGCTCCTTTACTATAGGCGGAGGATATGCAATGCTGCCTGTCATACAAAAGGAAGTAGTAGTGAACAAAAAGTGGCTGAGCGAAGAGGAATTTCTTGATTCCATCGCCGTTACCAACAGTCTGCCCGGCCCCCTGGCCATAAACTGCGCTACCTTTGTGGGGTACAACACTGCCGGTTTTGCAGGGGCGATTTCGGCAGCCCTTGGTGCGGTAATGCCCTCTTTTTTAATCATCCTGGCAATTGCTTTGTTTTTTTCCTCAATACAGGAAAATGTCGTTGTGGGATATGTATTTGCGGGAGTAAGACCGGCAGTAACAGCCTTGATCGCCTATGCCCTGATAAAGCTTATAAAGCCTATGGGCGTTAATACTGTTAACATTGCTATTTCCCTGGCAGTGCTTATTCTAATCCTTCTTCTGAACCTCCACCCTATTTTGGCTATCACCACTTCAGGAGTATTGGGCCTTTTGCTATTTAGAAAGGAGGAAAAGCAATGAATATATTATTGGAGCTTTTCCTTACATTTCTCAAAATAGGGGCCTTCAGCTTTGGGGGCGGCTATGCGGTATTATCCCTTATACAAAAAGAGGTAATTGAAAATAACGGCTGGGTCTCGGCAAAGGATTTTATTGATATTGTAGCCATAGCAGAAATGACCCCGGGGCCCATAGCCGTTAACTCATCGACTTTTGTGGGCTATAGGGTGGGAGCTATTCCAGGCTCAGTCATTGCAACCCTCGGAGTAATACTTTTCCCTTTTATGATTTCGTTATTGGTATCGGTTTATTATACAAAATTCAAGCATCTCAGCCAGGTTTCCTATATTATCAAAGGAATAAGGCCTGCGACTCTGGGATTGATTGCAGCAGCCTGCATAAAAATCGGAAGGACCTCAATTGCTGATGCAAGGGGACTGGTCATAGCCCTGCTGGCTTTTGCCGGAGTCTATAAGCTAAAACTGAACCCTATAATAGTGATACTAATTTCCGGAATACTGGGGGTGCTGCTATATGGAGCATATTAGACGTCGTGTGCATAATGATATGGTACTGCATGCAAACCATGAACTTGATCAGCCTATACATAGGCAAAGCATCATTATACGTGAATTGCTATGATACTTATGAAATGAGCTATAGAAACAAACGTATAAGTCATCCATTGTATGACTTTTTTATTTTTTGTCAATAATAATATACGGTTGCAAAGCGAGGTGATTTGATGTCTGTAAAAGTGGGCATTCCAAGAGGAATGTATTTTTATAAGTACTATCCCTTCATAAAGGCTTTCCTTACGGAGCTGGGAGCCGAAATCGTGCCCTCCCCCGAAACAACCGGGGAAATCCTTAACAAAGCGGTGCTCTATTGCATCGATGATGCATGTCTTCCGGTAAAAGTGTTCCATGGCCATGCATACAGCCTGAGGGACAAGGCAGATTGCATCCTTGTGCCCCGGCTTACGAGTGTATCAAAGGGCGAATACATATGTCCCAAGTTCGGAGGGCTTCCCGAAATGGTCAAATATTCGGTCCCCGGTTTGCCTCCCCTGATTGACACTGAGATAAACCTTATAAAAGGTCAAAAGCAGCTGCTTGCGGCACTGTACAAAATGGCTGCTTCCCTAAAACTGGCAAACCCCGTACTAATAGCAAAGGGTATCAAATCCGCAATGAGGGCCCAAAATGTGTTCAAGGCTGCAGTACAAAAAGGCAATACCCCGGACTCAGTGATCAATGAAATGATTCCTCCCGGATCATGCAAATATAAAGCCCGGATAGGCCTCATAGGACATCCGTATCTGCTGTATGACAACTTTACAAACATGGGCCTGTTAAAAAAGCTGAGGTCAAGGGGAATGAAAGTAACAACTCCCGACATGATCGACCCCCATATAATAAACGAGCTATGCATGGAGCTGCCCAAAAGAATGTTCTGGAGCAGCGGCAAAAGCCTGGTAGGGGGCGCGCTGTATATAATGGACAGGGGATATTATGACGGAATGCTGGCTTTGACCGCTTTTGGCTGCGGAGTCGATTCCCTGGCAGGGGAATATATAGAAAAAAAGGCAAGAAAACATTATGGAAGACCTTACATGGTGCTGAATATTGATGAACATACAGGAGATGCGAGCTTTAATACAAGGCTGGAAGCATTTTTTGATTTATTGGACTGGAGGGGCAAAGATGCAGCTTACTTACCCCCATATGGGAGAAGCATACATAGCGGTTAAATGCCTTATGGACGATATCGGGGTAGACAGTGTGATACCCGCTTTTACCACCGATTCCACCCTAAGGCTCGGTTCTGCTATATCGCCGGAGACTATTTGCCTGCCGTACAAAATAATGCTGGGAAATTACATAAACAGCATTAAGGCAGGAGCCGACAGCATACTTATCACAGGAAGCTGCGGGCCTTGCAGGTTTGGCTATTACGGCCCCCTGCAAAAACAGGCCCTTATGGATGCCGGATATAAGGATATAGATATATTTATACTTGACCCTCCAAGGGAAGGATACAAAAAATTTTATTCGGTATTAAAGGGCATTGCAGGAAACCGGCACACCAGAATTCTTCCCGCTTTTATCAATGCATATAAGATATGCTGCGAGATCGACAATCTAAACAATCTCATTTACTATACAAGACCAAGAGCCTTTAACAAAGCACATATAAGGGCAATCGTAAGTGAATTTAAAAGAAATGTCATAAATGTCAGGGGCTCAGCCCAGATGCTGGATCTGATCCACGAGACCGGCAGCCTTATCAAAAAAGCAGATATTGATGAAAGCCTCAACCCCATAAAGATTGGGATTATAGGGGAGATCTACACTGTTATCGAACCCTTCACAAACCTGGGTCTTGAAGAAAGGCTAGGGGAACTGGGAGCTGAAGTGCACAGATCATTGACCGTAAGGGATTGGATCCGCAATACAGTCATTCTTCCCTCAACAGGAAGAAAGGGTTTCAGAATTGAAAGGAAGCTGGCCGGCCCCTACCTGCCTGCCCTTATCGGAGGGCATTCCCAGGAGTGCATCGGCCATGCTATACATTATGCATGCCTTGGTTATGACGGGCTGGTCCAGGTCTACCCCATGACCTGCATGCCGGAGATCGTTTCCCGCTCGATCCTGCCGCAAATTGAAAAGGATTACGATATACCAATACTATACCTTATAGTAGATGAGCATACGGGAGAAGCGGGCTATCAGACAAGACTGGAGGCTTTTACAGACTATATAGAAAAGAAAAGGGCCGCAAGCCTCCATTAGGTGTCCTTGAAGGGTGAATACTCTACCAGCTCATCCACGTGCTTTAACCCTCTTTTCCATAAGTAAAGCATGTACGGTATAAAAAGTATAAGCAAATATAGCTTCTGATATAAAAGAATAAAATCATATATTCCGTGCAAAATCACCGGGGTAATAAATCCCAGCCACATATACCGACGTTTGTACTCGGGCTTTGCAAACCTCGCAATACCGAGATAGTAGCCCATTACAACGGCAAAAAGCGCATGAGCCGGCACGGCGGTGAGGGCTCTTATAAATGCGGCGCTAAAACCTGCCGAAAGCACGTATGCGAGGTTCTCAACGGTGGCAAACCCCAGGGAGATAAACACGGAGTATACAATGCCATCATACATTTCGTTAAACTCTCTTTTGTTCCATATATACAGGAAAAAAAACAGAAATTTGGCGGACTCCTCTACCAGCCCCGCCACTACAAAAGCCGTGTAGCCGGCAGCAAGCAGGCTTTTGTTTGTAAATCCGAATATATTTATGGCCATCTCAATGAAAATCACAGGTATGACTAGACCGCCACCCATTAGGAATGCCTTTAACAGGAGCCTCCTAGGCTCTTTTTCATATTTATCCCTGGCATAAAAATAATACAGCAACGCAGCGGATGGTGCAATTGCAGCAGTCAGCAGAAGCATTGGCATCCTCCTCCTAAAAATAATTACGGGCTATTTTCGACAATTTCTATTTGTTTTTTATCCAAACCGTACAGCTTATATACTTCCCTATCTATTGAATATATAATATCCTCAATACTGCCTTTGCTTACTTGATCTGCTGCCGCAAGGGCCATTTCCCCGATGAGCTCTCCGGCACCCGGCATGGGAATTTTCATTTTCAGCACTGTATTGGGATAATAATCATAAAGGGCATCGCTTATTTTTTTTGCGTAGCATTTAAAGTAAAATTCAAAAAGTCTGGAGTTGAGCAAAGCAGTAATATATTCCGGTGTTATTCCTTCTTCATGTTCCCTCCTGACCCTGAGAATATATATGTCGGCACTACAGCAGCTATCCGTATTATCCACCGCAAAACGGCTTTTTGCGGACTTAAAGGGATACACAATTTTGGGAGCCTCAAAAATTCTGATGTTTCTGCCCCACTGCAGCTGGTACCATTTCCTCAAACCCTTCCTGCACTCTCTTCTTTCCCGGAGCCTGTCCCTATACCTTTCGATATATTTTATAGCATTGGGGAAATCCTTCTCCTCCTCTATAAAATCCGAGTAAATAAGATATTTCCCCGAGGGCACTGTTCCATACTTCCGGATGCCGCTGTTTTTGAGCCATGGCCTAAGCAATGATTCTTCTATACAATTCTCCGCAGCTTCATCCCCGCTCACCACAAAAGCTCTGTCGCATCCGGTAATAATACCCTGATAGCTGTCGGCAATTCTGCCCAGTTCCAAGCCCCCTGCCCCATCTACTTTAGAGAATATTTCATATTTTTCCGGGCCCATCAAAAGCCATCCTTTATCCCTTAGCATTGATCCGGGTACTGTAAAGTGCTCAAAGTTACAGGGGGCAAACAGGTCTCCCCCGGCTGCAACGGAATCCTGTCTATGCCGCAGAACTGAGGCTTCGCCACCGCAGGCCCCTTTATTTAGAGTGATTATGCATGTTGCTATCCCGGCATCCTGAAAAACATCTTTCCCATAAAAGTCTACTATCTCAACAACACCGCATTTGCTATCAATATATCTTCTAAGCCCTTCCGCCGATGGCCCCTCCATAAAGTACCTTGAGGTAATGAAGCTCAGGATCCCCCCCTCTTTTAAGAGGTCTATCCCCTTTTTTATAAAACAATAGGATATATCGGATTTGTCCTTATAAATTCCTTTATACAACTGCTGCAGCATTTTTTTTCTTTCCCCGGGCACCTGTTTGTGGCCTATATATGGAGGATTCCCCAATATGTAATCATATTTGTTTTCCCAAAATTTGCAGTTCTTATGTTCAATATCAAACAGGCTTATTTGCTCACTGCCACCTGCCGTAAGGCTATCTGCCAATACAAGGTTGGGGCTGCATTCCTCCCCTGCAAGTTCCTTAAGTATTTCTCCGGCTGCCTTAAGAGCTTCGGGGTCAATATCTGCACCCCACAGGTTATTCCTCACTATAAAGGCCCCTATATCCTTTTTTTGCAGCTTTTCCGCCAATTCTCCGTTCTTGTCCAGGATGAGGTCAAAGCTTTCTTCAAATTTCCTTTTAAGCACTTCAAAGGCCTTCATTAGGAAAAGCCCTGTTCCGCAAGCAGGATCCAATACCCTTATATAGGGATCAGCAGTAAGATTCAACTTTGACAGTATATTTTCGGTCATTCTTTCCACGACCTGGGGGGGAGTGTAAAATACTCCTCCGCTTTTTCTGTCTGACCGGCTTTTTTTTGTCTGGATCATATTGCTTTTTTCTGCTGCATATTTATTAATGTTCATTCTTACCTCTTATACATTTTAGGATAGACATCAGATAATTAGATTACAGATACCCTATAATTAGATTACAGATACCCTATAATTAGATTCCGGATATTCTATATAGTTTTACGGTTTTTCGATGTACAATTTCCCCTGAAGGGGCTCAAGTACTACTTCCAGTCTGCCGCCTTCAATAATTGCCGGTCTCAAGCCTTCCAGAAGGTCATGAATAATTCCCCCCGGCAAATCTATATCAACGGATATATGGCATTGGAGATCCCTGCTCCTGTTTATCAGCACCAAGGCAGTGTTGTCCTCACATTCCTCCCCGAATACGTCCTTCCCGCCCTCTGCCCTTCTTATATATCCATAGACATCCCCTTTAAAATATATAGGGTTCCATTCCCCGGTAGAAAAAATATCATACCTGTTCCTTATGGAGGTTATGGTCCTATACCATTCAAGCAGTTCAAGGTTCTCGTTCCCCCAGGGGTAGGTGCCCCTGTTTAACGGGTCGCTATATCCTTCAAGCCCCGCTTCATCCCCGTAATATATGCTCGGAACACCCGGGAAGGTCATCTGTATCAAAGACAAGAGCTTAAGCCGGGCAATCCCCAATTTCTTTTGTTCCCCGGTTAGCCTGTACATCTCTTTCTGGCGCTGCGACAGCTGCTGTTCCGGGGGAGCCTCCCCAAGTATTGTCAGTATCCTCGGCACATCATGAGTGCCTGTTAAATTCATATTGCAATAAAAATTTTGCTGAGGATAATTCTCATACATGCTCATAAATGCTGAGTTAACGTGTTCCGCATCCCGCTTTCCGGTAAGAAAATCTATCATTATATCTCTAAAGGGATAGTTCATTATCGAATCCAGCTCTTCCCCCAAAAGGTATTCTCTTCTTCGGCCGTA
>CAYURW010000060.1:0-17156 GCA_964447145.1 uncultured Clostridiaceae bacterium | reverse complement strand
TTCAACCAATTTTGGAAAAGTAAAAATTTTATACTTTCCTATACAATAAAAAAACCGGGGGTATTCCCCCGGCTGTGGATTCTCTAAGGTATCACAAGCGACCCCTTCTCCTTCATATCCTTTATATCGTTTGCCTTTATCATTGCTTTTGATATGGTATATATGTCATCTCCGATATATATTATCCTCTCTACATTCTTATTGCTGCCATACCATCCGTCTCCTGACTTATTGTATTCCTCTTCGCTGATATGTGAAATTCTTGCTTTGAGCTTAAAGCCTTCCTTAAGGTTGATCCCGTAAATATAGGCTCCCTGGAAAGTGAAGCTTCCCTGTGCAGGCATATTGCCGGGTTTCACTTTTTTGCCGTCTTCTATTTCCATTACTGTGACAGGGAAAGCCATAAGCTCCTTTTCCCTTGAAAAAAGCAAGGCTTTGTGGTTATTCAGAAGCTCCGAATTTGTTCCTCTGTCCCCTATCATTTCTTTGAATTTTTCTTTGGGATTCTTAACGTCGCTTACATCAAACAATGCTATCTTCATTCCCTGATAGTATGCAGTCGTATCATCCCTGCCCCAGGCTTCATTGGAAAGCTCTATGGTATCTTTCCCAAAACCTATAATATGGTTTTCGTCGTATGGATGCAGGTAATCGCTGTACCCGGGTATTTTCAGTGCCCCAAGTATCGTAGGATTCTTAGAGTCTTTAAGGTCAATAACGAATAGGGGGTCGACCTTCCTGAAGGTCACCATATATGCCCTGTCTCCCATAAACCTTACTGAGTAAATCTTTTCCCCGGGGGCAACATCCTCAAGGCTTCCGCATAATTCCAGGTCGGAATTCAGAATATACATATTGTTTTTTGATATGTTTTCACCTTCGCCCCAAATATCTCCCTTTGTTGTTGCTATCCTGAAATATTCTCCATGCTCATCCATTGAAAACTGATTAAGTATTGAGCCCGGAACCTTCCCTTTGCCGGTATAATCCAACTTCCCTCCGTTAAGGGCAAACCTGTATATTATCGTTTCTTTCTCATTTATATTAACGTTAGGTTTCTTTGGAACTGCCGAGTCTTGTATTACCGGATAAGATGCAATGTTATATTTTGTAACGGCTGTATAAAGGTTCTGGGATGATGCATATATGTTTTGCCCGGATCCCAGATATGTTGACACATTAATGCCTTCCGAAGGGCGATCAAAGTCCACACCGGCTACGATCATATAATTTGGCTCTACTGATTCCGGGAAGTATTCGATTTTTTCGTAATCGATATTAATAAATCCCTGTTTTATGGCGGTGTCCTTGTAAGAAGGGGTGTCGTTGACTCCGTCCTCTTCAAGGATCCTGTAATAGTTGAAACCTTTGTTGGATACAAGATACAGTCTGGAACCAATTTTCCTTGAAGACAGATAATCTCCTTCAATCTCTATTTCTCTTGATTTTTTGATATTGTCCTTATCGGCGATATCATATACAAGCATTTTTACTGTGTTATTCATATAAAGGAATCCGTGGTCAGAGGGCATTATGCTGTTTTCGGCGGGTTTGAAAACAGGTATGCTGTTGTTTGATGATCCGATTAAAACAAGGTATCTATCGTCCAGATAAAGCTCCATAGGATATATGTTTTCCCCGTTCAGCCCCAGAATTTTCTTAATTTTCATATTGCTAGAGGGGTATATCTCCGCCACGACTATCCTGTCGCTGTTCACTTGATACAAGTACTTCCCATCAGTCTTTACAATATCCGCTTCGTCTACTCCCTCCACCTGCACATTTGTCTTGGAGTAATCCGCAGATCCGGTTTCCCCCTGTTTTGCACTATTATTATGGGCAGAGTCCGTCGCAGCTTCAGCGGTTGCTGCAGTTGCGGAGGTTGCCGCCATGTCGAACATAAGATTTGACCCGCTTCTCATCTTATATTTATAATAGTCCAAATTATCGCCTTGGGCAGCCGCTTCCTCCAAAAGCTTCCTTAGGTTCTCCCTGCTGCCGACCTTTGGCAACGGTTCCTCTGCGGTCTTTGCTATAGAAAATTTCAACTTGAACCCATTTTTTATTTCATTTCCCGTTAAGTATCTTACAGCCTTTCTAATGTATAATGTATAGGCCTTCCCTGTCTCGTAACGGTTAAGGGGGGTTATTACTATTGACTTCCAGTCTCTCCCCATTTTTCTGTCTAAAGGTACCCTATTCCCCTGTTCATCCGTAACATAAACATTTTTTGGGCTGATAGTGGAAGCCTTGATAGCGGAGTCAAAGGGGACCTCGATCTCAAACTCGGGAGATGTCCCAATCCGATGGGGAAGCTCAATGTAGTCCTCATTGGGCGAGTATGCAAAAACAGGTATAGCAATACATATTGTAAGCAAGCCCACAATAAAGCCTCTGATGTTTCCGTCACTTTTTTTCATAGATACATCACCTTCCGGAATTTATTTTACGTATGCCGGGAGCATACTTGTGCATTTGCATCAATTATATGTCCTGCTATATCAGACGGAGCTTTTGGGATATAGTTCCCATATAGTTAATAATTATTCCATATGTATTCTCACATCAACATTGAAGTTCGGAAGAAGAATGCTGTCCCTGTCCTCTATAGAAATTTCAACAGGTATTATGGTTTCACCATTTCGAGTAATCGCCTTTTTTGATATTTCTGTAACTCTTCCGTTATAACTCGTGCTTTTGTCCGCAATAGGAATTATTTCTACTTTTGCGCCCAGCTTTACGCCTTTAATGAATTCTTCGGCAACATCGGCATTTATGACTATAGTATCCGCATTTAATAAACTCAACAACTTATTACCCGGGCTTATTGGCTCCCCGGCCTTACATTCTATTTCATCTACTATTCCATTGTCCATGATACATACTATATTGTCCCCTGATATAAAGGCCCTGTTTATCTTATTCTTCATCTGCCGTATTTCACTTTCTATGGCAGCTGCCTTTTCATTTTGAATTGCCGAGCAGATATCGTTACCATGCACTATACTGCCAATTTCATATTTTATATCCTCTGCATACTTCCTTCTGTCGTCTACGGCCTTTAGAAATTTATTATATTCATTTTGGGAAACGGCCCCGCATTTGTAAAGGCTTTCTTGAGATTCCAATTCCTTTGATGCCTCCTGCAGCTTTGCTTCAGCAAATACCAAATCATTTTTCAGTTTTTCAATTTCAGGCCCTGCATTTTTGCTGTCCGTCCTCTGTGCTTCCAAGCGTATGATGTTAAGCTCATGCTGCTTGATCCTTATACCTTCCCTGTGATCCTTCATATTAAGGGACAGAAGAATATCTCCTTTCTTTACCTGCTGTCCTTCCTTTACAGCAACCTCCCCCACTGCGGCCCCTATTTCAAGGCTTATATACTCAATATCCTTTGCTTCTACCACACCATATGCTTCAACAGTCCTATTCACAACGGGGGCCCCGTCGGATTCCGCATCAACATTTACCGAAGGTTTGCTGCAGGCGGTAGAAATCAACGCCACTCCAATTATCAATATTAATAAGTATTTTTTCATTAACTCCACACCTTTCCATCCCTAACATTAATTATTCTATTTCCATAGTCCGCAGCTTCTTTTGAATGGGTCACCTGAACTATGGTTTTCCCTTTTTCTTTATTTATTTTCTGCAACAGCTGCATTACTTCCATACCGGTCTTTGTGTCAAGATTTCCTGTGGGTTCATCCGCCAATATTATATCCGGATCATTAATAAGGGCTCGGGCTATTGCCACCCTTTGCTGCTGCCCCCCTGACAGCTCTCTCGGGGTATGAGCCCTTCTGTCAGCAAGGCCTACATCCTCAAGGATTTCATCTAGTTTTTTTCTGTGATCCTTTAATTTTTTGCCGTCCAGGAGGACAGGAAGCATAATATTTTCCTCTACGTTAAGATTAGGTATCAGATTATAAAATTGGAATACAAAACCGATATCCCTTCTCCTCATTATGCTCTGATCCTTGTCTTTCATACCGGACAGTTCACTGCCCTTAAGGCTGACGCTCCCCGAAGTAGGCTTGTCAAGCCCTCCTATCAGATATAGCAGTGTGCTTTTCCCGGATCCGGAAGGACCCATTATTGATACAAACTCCCCTGAAGCTATACTAAGGTTAATATCCCTCAATACTTCTACATCCAGGTCCCCCAGCTTATAAGTTTTATTAAGATTCTTTGTCTCAATTATTACCTGCATTTTGTGTCTCCTTTTCCTTTATTTACAAATACTTCTATTCATATTTCAGTGCGTCAATGATATTGAGCCTTGATGACTTAAAGGCAGGGCTCACTGATGCGACAAGGGTCACAATGGCGCCTCCTATCAATGAACTTCCCAGCAGCATTATTGAGTAATGCACCGGGATAGGTATATCAATGGATCTCATAATATATGGAATAATAGATATACTCAGCACTCCCGAAAACACCCCGACCATTCCGCCTATTAATCCCCCGGACAGCGCCTCAATAAATATCATTTTGATTATTTGGGGCTTGCTCATTCCAAGGGAGCGATACATTGCCAATGACCGCTTTCTTTCCATAAAACTGATTGCAAAATTATTCAATACACCGAATACTCCTATTACCATAGCCATAATGGAAAATATTCTAAAAACACCGAATAATGATTTGTTGGCCTCATTATTTCTCTCTTCCATTTCGGCAACAGTCGTAATGTATATATTTTGATTTCTGAAAGAATCGGTGATGATCTTTTTGACCTCCCCAGGAGCCTTTGAGGTTTTTACAAGTATATCGCTGTAATATGTAAGCTGCATATCGGATTTCAAATACCTTTCGGAGATAATAGCCATCTGCCCGTTATACATCAGCGTCTCACAAAAGCCTATAACCCTGTACGGGCGGTCGCCGGTTTTGGTCTTGAGCACAATGTTGTCCCCAAGTTCCGCTTCAAACTTATATTTAAGGGAGTTCGAAAGGATAATGCTCCTTTCATTGTCCAGTTCACGAACCAGATTTTCTTTATCCCCCAATATGTTCATATCAAAGAATTCGTTAAATTTATTTGGTTCAGCACCATATATGCAGGTAATCCTATTCTTGCCATCACCCAATTCCGTATCAAAAACCATATAGTTTCCGTATACATCCTCAACACCCTCTATCCTTTTGACATGATCCAAACCCTTCCTATCCTGATTCGATGCATTCAGCTTTATATCATATTTGAATGTCTTGTACGCATTTACTACTTCCTTGAGCACGCTGAAGCTTATTGTATTTATTATAAGCAGAGCTGATATTCCCATGGCCAGGAGGGCTATGTTGTTCATTACACTTTTGTTTTCCCTGAGGTTCTTTGCTGCCATTACCCCCTCATTTCCGAAGAGGAATACATAGGTTTTTTCAAATACCTTAACAACTACATTGGTTGCATAAGGGATCAGCAGTGTCACAGAGATAGAAGTCAATACAAGGCTTGCCATGTTAATAGGTACTGCAATGTCCCTGGTCGCTATCCTGGGCGCCGCTATCGCTGCAAACAGGAGCAGCAGCCCTATCCAAAGCCTGTATGCCCTCCTCTTCCTGACCTTTTCTATATTGTTCAGCACTATATCCTTTACGGGGATCCTTGATACCCTGATGATCGGAATAAGAGAACTAAGAATTGAAAGCGCTATTGCCACCAAAAATGCCCCGAGCATCTGTGTCCAGTCATATTGCACATTGACAGTGAAGCCGGCAGCTTTGTCTGACCCCGTAATCATCATATTCATCATAATATATAGCACCCCTACCCCCATGAAGCAGCCAAACACCCCCCCTACCGCACCGTATAAAATACTCTCCGCCAGCATCACCACATCTGTCATCTTTTTTGTTGCTCCTATACTCCTGAAGGTACCTATCACCGGAAGCATTTCAGCGGTTATCACCCTAAAGGAGGTATATATTATGAATACACTTATTGCAAGTACCATGAACACCATCATCTGAAAGGGGACATTGAATGTATCAGAGTCTCTTTTAATTTCATCCTCGGGGATGGTTTCCTCAACTGTATACCTTTTGTACACCTTGGAGAGGCTCTCTATCAGCTCATTTTTGCGGCTCATGTCCTTTGGCCTCATATATATCGAGGAAACCTGCCCCTTGACTCCATATAGGGCTGCAAGCAGATCCCGTGGTACTATTGCGTTATTTGACCTTCCGTTCTCCAAAAAAATTCCCTTAGGTTGTGCTATAGCCGACACTGTGAACTTATACCTGATTTTGTTGATTTCAATTTCCATTGTATCCCCAACGTCCAGTTCCAACCTTCCGGCGGTTGCGCTACTCAATATAATCTTTTTCCCGCTGAAGGGGTAAAGATTGGACTCCCTTTCAGTGTGGACCGGATTCATCCGTTGCAGCTCTTCGAGCTTATAGCCGTTCAGGTCGATTAGGGTTGTTTCGTCCTTTTCTTTTTCATAAATACCCTGCCCCCCAATAACTCCCGTGATAAATTCCATATCCTCTTTGAAGCTTTCTGCGGTAGCCGTTGTCACATAATCGGAGGGGGATTTGTCATTTGTATAAATAATAATTTCGGCTTCCCCTACCGAGCTCCTTATCCTGTTAATGACTATTTCCCCGACAGAACCCGACATTGCACCTGAAGCAAAAAATAAAGCCGAGGACATCATAATAGAAAACAGTATAAGAAATGTCCTGAATTTTTTCTCTTTGATGTTTTTGATTACAAACTTAAAAATTATCTTCATTTGGCATCCCTCACTCACCAATACAATACACAGTCAATTTAGAAAAAGTTTTCAAAGATATATACGGATAACAATGGAAAAAGTTTTCAAAAAAAAATGCGGCTTCACCGCATTTTCTGTCCCTGCACCTTTTCCAAAGAAGCTTATCATTACAAAATCAGTTGATGTCTGATTTTATGTTAAAATAATGTGCTTATCCCAATACATCCCTAATCACTCTTGCTGCATTCCTATATATGATCCTGTCAATATCTGCTTCAGAAAAATCCTTTTTCTTCAGCCTGTCAAAAAGTACACCTATATTGCCTATATTCTCAATTGCCGTCGGGGAGGAGGTTCCGTCAAAATCGCTTCCAATTGCTATCATTTCAATTCCCGATACATTCCTTACATGCTCTATATGCCTTACTATTGCCTCCACAGCCCCTCCGTCTCCAAGAAAAGTGGGTTCAAAATTTATGCCTGTAATTCCCCCTTTTTCTGCAAGCTTCCTTAACATGTCGTCAGAGAGGTTCCTGGGGTGTTCCGTTACCGATCGGGCATTTGAATGGGATGCAACAAAAGGTTTTTTTGATATTTCGGCTACATCGTAAAATCCCTGATCCGATAGATGGGATACATCAATGATCATTCCAAGCCGGTTCATCTCCTCTGCGACCTCTTTGCCGAAGGGAGTCAGCCCCTTGTCCTTGTGTTCCCATTGGAAATTAGGGTATCCGATACAGTTGGGATAATTCCAGGTCAAAGTTATGAGCCTAACTCCCAGTCTATAAAGGTTCCTTAGGTTACTTATTTTTCTCTCCAGTACTCCCCCTTCCTCAACAGCGAGGAATGCGGATATCTTTCCCCCTGAACTGTTTTTCTCCATTTCGCTGCTATTTCCGGCAAAGGCAATGTAGTCTTTATTCTCATCCAGTTCACCGTAAAAAAAGTCTATCATATCCAGGCATCTATCCAATGGTTCAGAATATTTGTCCAGGTCCACATACATAGCAAAAAACTGTGCAAGGGAACCAGCCCTCCTAAGGTTATGTACATCTATGCAAAGATCGTTTTGAGATAGCTTGATCCCGCCTTCCTCGTCAAAGCATTCCAATATGGTATCACAATGCATATCAATTAGTTTCATATTGTCACTCCCAACATAATATTATTAGCCTCATAGAATGCGCCGGCAGACATATGGTGTAACGGCAATCGGGTCTTCGGCATATCCACAGCATATTCTATGAATCAATCCTTCTACATTCAATTCTATCAGATTTTGATGAAATATGTTTCGCACTAAACATATTTCATCAAATTTAATAGTGCGAAACATTTTTCTGAATTCATATGTCGTGAAAAGTACATTGTTTTAACACAAAATCAGACATCAACTGATTTTGTAATGATAAATCTTTTTCACGACATATATACCTTTGAATTATTGTGAAATTAATCTGTCCTAAATATTCACTTTTTGATAGAATGTTAATGAGGTGGTAATTAATGTTCAGAGAAATGAGAAGACAGGATAAGAAGCTAAGTAACATGGAGGCAGCAAGGATCCTTGGGGCAGGTGAGCATGGGATACTATCAACCTCTTGCAGCAACGGCTATCCTTACGGGGTGCCCATGAGCTATGTATATGAAAATAACTGCATATACTTTCACTGTGCAGCAGAAGGACAAAAACTAGACAACATCAAATACAATAATAATGTGTCCTTTTGCGTAGTAGGAGATACAGTTACCCTACCCGAAAGCTTCAGCGTCAAATACGAAAGCGTGGTTGTTCTTGGCAAAGCCTTTGAATTGTCCGGGGATGAAAAGCGAATTGCCCTAGAAGCCATAGTGGCCAAGTATTCCAAAGATTATATAAAAGAAGGATTTGAATATATCAAAAATTCCATAGATGAGACAAAGCTTTTCAAAATTGCTATTGAGCATATGACCGGCAAAGCAGGAAGATAAAAAAGTATGTGTCAAAGAACCGTGTAGGGTCAATGACTCTACACGGTTCTTATTTTTGTTCCTGAGTTTTTATCACTTATGTGAAACAAATGCATCTATTTCCTTTTTTATAATGCTTAGAGAGCTTCTCCAAAAATCTATGCTTCTAACATCTATACCCATTATCTTTGCTATATCGACAACACTCCGTTTGCCGGTCTCCGACAGCATCCTGTCATAGTCCGGTACAAACTCCTTGCCCCTTTTTTGATATTCCCCATACAATCCCTTTGAAAAAAGCAATCCGAAAGCATAGGGGAAATTGTAAAAATTGTAGTCGCTGAAATAATAGTGACACTTGCATAGCCACATGTACGGGTGCAAAAAATCATGATCAAGGCCGTCGCCGTATGCTTTCTTCTGGGCACTAATCATTATCTCTTTTAGTTCAGCAACAGACAGGGAACCCTCTTCTCTCCTCTTAAACACTTCACTCTCAAACAACAATCGGCTCATTATATCCACTATGACCTGTGCAGAATCAGCTATGTCATTTTCCAATATCGTAAAGGCCTCTTCCCCGGCAACAGATTTTAATGCCGCTTCTTTGACAATGGTTTCGCAGAATATTGATGCAGTCTCTGCTATTGGCATGGGATAATCAGAGTTAAGGTATTCCTCCTCCATGAGACATGCCCCGTGGTATCCATGACCCAGTTCGTGGGCCAGGGTGGTCATATTGCTGAAGCTCCCTTCGAAATTGGAAAGTATTCTGCTTTCTCCTATAGTGTGCAGGTTATAGCAAAAAGCTCCTCCTCTTTTGCCCTCCCTCTGTTCAGCATCAATCCAGCGGTTATCAAAGGCCTGAGCCGCATAGTCTGATAGTTTGTCGCTGAAGGTCCTGAAATTATCCACTATATAATCTCTTGCCTCTTTGTAAGTAAACCTTATATCTGCGTTCCCCATAGGTGCAAACATCTCATAAAAGGGCAACCCTTTGGTATAACCCATAAGCTCTGCCTTTTTTCTGAAATAACTGTGAAAATCGGGAAGACTCTCCTCTATCGCTTCCAACATTGCGTTCAATGTATCCATGTCCATTCTTGAATCTATTACTGTTCTTTCAAGAGGTGATTTGTACCCTTTCATTTTGGAAATTGTTATTACTTCTCCCTTTATCCCGTTCAGGCTTGCCGCTACGGATTCCTCAACCTTGGTATAAGCCCTGAGCTCCGCCTCGTATGCAGTTTTTCTCAGCCCGGGGTTCTTGTTGTATGCCATATTCCTTACAACGGGCAAAGGGAGCTTCTTTTCCTCTCCATCCACTATTATGTCCACCAAAAGTACCGAGGTTAATAATTCCTGTAGCTTTTCCCATGCAGCAGAGCCCGTTGTCTGCATCTTGGAAATAAGTACTTCCTCCTTATCGCTTAAGAGGTACTTGCTTTTTTCAATATTCTCCTGGATAAAATATTCGAACCCCTTTAGATAATTGTCTGCTGCAACGATTTCATTAATATTTTCTATTCTTCCGAGCCACTTTTGAAAATCCACATGGGGTTTTGTCAGCTCCGTTGCCCTTTCCTCCAGTATGTCCAGAGTTTTTAATGCTTTTTCATTCTTTGCTTCAACACTTAGGGTCAGCTCAGCAAAACTGTAAAGCCGGCTGTAGCCTTTATAAAACTCGCTCAGGGTTTTAATATATTTTCTCATTTTGTGTGCTGCATTTGCAGTATCATTGAAGTTCTCTCCGGTCCATTCCTTAATTCGCTCTATTTCCTCAATACATTTTTTGAAGTCCTTTTTGAACTCCTTTGAATCAAAGGATATATAAAGCTCGTCCAGACTCCATCTTTGATCCATTTGCCAACCTCCGTCCTGTTTCTAATAACTTCAATTACGAATTCCCAATAAGCTTTTTCTTCAGTTCCTTTTCTATTGCGACAAGCTCCTCCTCTGCCTGCTGCCTCTTGAGCCGGCCTTCCTTCTGTATATTCAGGGTCTCATCAATAGTGTCTATAAGGTCTATATTGACCTTCTTAAGTGTTTCAATATCCACCACTCCACGCTCCGTCTCCCTTGCCAGATCAACTGAACTGGTCTTAAGCATCTCCGCATTTTTTTGAAGCAATGTGTTAGTGGTATCGGTCACTTCCTTCTGTACAGCCAAAGCATTTTTCTGTTTTATAAGGCTTATGGCAATAACGATCTGGTTTTTCCATAGAGGTATTGTGTTTAATATGGAGCTTTGTATTTTTTCCACAAGAACCTGGTTATTGTTCTGTATAAGCCTTATTTGAGGCGCCGTCTGTAGTGATACCATGCGGCTCAGCTTCAGGTCGTGTATCTTCTTCTCGAATCTGTTTGCCATTTGAATAGTGTCATTAAGTTTTTGGGCATCGACGGGATCATTTGTTCCTTTTGCCTTTATTTGCATTTCAGGAATCAGCTTTTCGTTTATCTCCTTAAGCTTCAGAGTCCCCGCCATTATATAATAATTGAGGCTGCCCAGGTATTCAAGATTTTTATCAAAAAGATAATCCAGCAGTGTAATATCCTTCAAAAGCTGCATTTTTGACTTGTCAAGCTCATCCACTATTTTCTCTATCTCAGTGCTGAGCTTCTGATATCTTGCCGCAAATTTTTGTGTGTTATTTACCAGGGACCCTATAATGGGGAATTTGGATATAAAGCTTTTGCCCGGGCTTACTCCATCTACGTCCAGTTCCTTTACCTTCATCATAAGGTCGGTAAGTATATCCCCCACATAGCCGCTGTCCTTTGACCTCACTTCATTGACTATATTGTCGGCAAAACCGGCAATCTGACTTTGAGCCCCCACGCCATACTGAAGTATGAATTGGGAGTCCTCTATATCGATAGTACTAATGATTTCATCCAACCTGCGCCGCTGTTCTTCGGTAAGCTTGGAAATTTCTATTTCCGCAAGCCCCATCTCCGGGTTACTATTTTTATTCGGCTCCACGAATACTCCTCCTTTGAACAATTACTTTTAACAACTACATTGCACTTCATAATATATTACCATTCTATCATTATTTTCTAAAAAAAGTATATGTTATACACTTTTGTACCGGTTTTCTATACAATTAAAACACTTTGTAATATAATTATCCATATAAGCGCATTTATGGATAAAAGAAAACTATCAGGATGTCAAAATTCAATTAGCAAATGATTGCCCAAAAATATATAGCACCGTTGGAATCGACCAACTGCAAATCATATGATTATATCCGAGGGGGATGGGGAAATGATCAAATACAGAAAACTGACCCATGAGGATTACGACGATGTTATGAATATTTGTCAGGATATCTGGGAGGGCACCGACTACCTGCCTGAGTTTTTTCATGAATGGGTAGACAGCAAGGGACTTTTTCTGGGCGCCGTTGATACCGATACAGGCAAGGTAGTGGGTATAGACAAGTATTCCCTGCTTCATGATGGTACAGGCTGGCTTGAGGGACTCCGAACCCATAAGGACTACCGCGGCCGTGGAATTGGAAAGGAGCTGGCAATAAGACTATTTGAAAAGGCCAAGGAGGACCTTAGAAAAGGTATAATCAACGATATCGCATTCTCCACCCATATTTCATCGGTAGAAAGCATAAACATTATGCAGCACATGGGCTTCAACTTAAAGCAGGAATATATCTTTTTACAGAAAAATTATTCTGCTGCAGATAAGAGCCACCATCCCGAAGATTTCTCTATTGACAGGTGTGCTCCTTCCTACAAAGAATTCAAAGAACTTCCTTATTTGAAAAAAAGGAATGGCATATTGCCCTTTGCATTTGTTTTTCAAAGACCCACCAGGAAACTATACAATGAGCTTGTTAAGGGCAATTGCTTCATAACGATAAATGGCCACAAAGGTTTATTCAAAATGAAAGGTGAACCCCATTTTATTGTTTTTGATGAGAGCCCCGAGGGAATAAATGTATTTATGAATTATTATCTGATGACCCTAAAGGGAAAATGCAAAGTGGCACCCCTCACCTCGGTCATACCCTGGGACGTACATCTCCTTGCTTCCCTTGAGACTATGGGCTTTGACCTAGGGAATCTAGCCTGTGACTATGTTTATTATACATACGATCTTGACAGGTCCTAGGGGACAAACACTTTTAGCATATGCTTCTTAACCTCAATATTTAATGGAAGATCCGGGCCCCGCTCCCCGTCAACATCGGTTTCACAGCTTCCATCGCACGTAAGGATGAGCTTATCGGTTTGAAAATGATATAAATTCGGGTCTCCGATATGCTCCCCCCTCAGTATTTTCAGGAACAGTGCAAGAATGATGGTAATGTTGGTGTTTTTGACGGCTATGACATCCATAAGACCATCATCTATTTTTGCATAGGGGGCAAGTTTGTTGAACCCCCCGGCAGAGCTGCCGTTTAATATAAGGAACAGCAGAATACTGTCTTCAATCACTCTGTTTCCGTATTGAATTCTCATTTTGACGGGAGTAAATTTTGGGATTTCCTCTATGCTCTTCATGTAATAAGCCAATTTGCCGAGAGCATTTTTCATAACCGTATCCGTTTTATAAGGTACATCCGTCAGCAATCCGGCGCTGCACACATTCAGGAAGTAGCTTTCATTGGCCTTTCCTATGTCAACCCTTTTTATCCTGCCCTTTTCTATTATTTTGCAACAAGCCTCTATGTCTTTCGGTATGTTGAGATGGGCAGCAAAATCATTGGCAGTGCCGGAGGGGAATACCCCGATTGGCAGGCTGAGCCTCATGGATGCCATTATGTTTATGACGCTGCTTAATGTACCGTCTCCGCCGGAAATGCAAATAGCCTCATAATCTTCATGTATGTCAAAAAAAGCCTTTTCCAGGGAATTGATATCATCACTTCTGAATGGAACCATACTATATCCGGATTTTTGAAACCTTTCAATAAGATAATCCAATTTATTTTTTAGAGTACCATCCCCGGATGAGGGATTGTATATAAATTTCATCTTTTTCATATTCTCACCCCGCTGAATACTATTATATCATTTGCTCTTCATTAATAATACAATAAGCAGCGGAAGCAGTGGGGACGGAAAGCAGTGGAAAGCAGTGGGGACGGTTCTTTTTGCTTTGAAAAGCAAAAAGAACCGTCCCCACTGCTTTTTGCTTTCATTTGACTTACTCAAAGAGATATGCTATTTTGGAAGTATCTTAAAAAAGAGAGGATTGTTTTGATGTCGGTCAGTTCTGTAAAGGTGATATCCAACTAAATACTGCTAAAGGACATTTTGATTATACAGGTATTCTCCTGTTTTTTTGTATTGTCCTTTAAAAGCATTACCTTTAAGACTGCTTCATTGAACTTTTTTGTATAGCGTTTAATAAACAACCCCGCAGGAGCATTCCGCCTTATTCTGGCAAGGTATGTATTTTGTGGGGTTATTATATTTGTAAGGAGTCAGGAAATGAATAATAAAATGTATGAAATCCTTGAATTCAACAAGGTCCTCAATATACTTAAGGAATATGCCCTTTCTGAGAAAGCTAAGGGCAGAATAGAAGCTCTGGAGCCTCTGATTTCTGAAAGTGATGTAAAAAGAAATATAAGCGAAACGACAGAAGCAAGGATAATAATTGAAAATTGCGGGACTCCACCGCTTTCAGCCATGAATGACTTGGAAAAATCTTTGGTTTTACTCGAAAAGGGAGGCCTTTTAATGCCGGAACAGCTTGAGAATATTGCTCAGTTTTTTACATCCTGCAGAAGATTAAAGGAGTATCTTAAGAAGGCCGAGGGGAGGTCAACCTCAGTCGCAGCCTACGGAAATTCTATTTATGATTTATCTCATATAGAAAACGAAATTAGCCGTATCGTGAGAGGAAGCAGGCTTGATGACAGGGCTTCCCCTGCTTTGGCTGAAATCAGAAGGAAAATTACTGACACTGAATCTCAGGTAAAGTCAAAGCTCGATTCCCTGTTGAGGAATAATAAGAACTGGTTTTCTGATGGCTTTGTATCCTTCCGAAACGGGCATTATACCCTGCCGGTCAAAAGGGAACACAAGAACCAGGTCAGCGGCACTGTTATCGATGTATCGCAAAGCGGAAGCACATGCTTTGTTGAACCGGCTGCAGTCAGGAAATTACAGGAGGAAATAGGTATACTGAGCATTAAGGAAGAAAATGAAGTACTCCGTATACTTCACACTTTAACGGCGCTTGTGGAAGATCACCTTCAATCTATTCTAATTAACATTGAAGCTATGGAATGTCTGGACTTTATATTTGCTAAGGCAAAACTCAGTATTGCTATGAATGCAGTGCCAGTGCCTGTTTCTCTTGAACGAAAAATTGAAATCTTAGACGGCCGGCACCCTCTTTTGGAATCCGATAATATTATACCCCTTAATTTCCATATAGGTGGCGATTCTAAAGGCATCGTAATTACTGGGCCAAATACCGGGGGAAAGACTGTCGCCCTAAAAACCATAGGATTGCTTTCACTAATGGCACAAAGCGGGCTTCATGTTCCCGCCTCCGGAGGATGCCTTACAATGAACAATTACGTTTTGGCGGACATTGGCGATGGACAGAGCATAACTGAAAATCTCTCTACATTCTCTTCCCATATGACAAATATCATACGGATTTTGAAGATGGTTGACGACCAATCCTTGGTATTGCTGGACGAACTGGGGTCCGGCACAGATCCTGCAGAAGGGATGGGATTGGCTATGGCAATAATTGAAGAGCTGGCGGCAAAAAACTGCCTGTTTGTAGCAACTACTCATTATCCTCAAATAAAGGAATATGCAAAAAATACCCCCGGCCTCATAAATGCAAGGATGACCTTTGACCTTCAAAGCCTCATGCCGCTATTTCAATTAGAGATCGGTGAAGCAGGGGAAAGCTGTGCGCTATATATTGCAAGGCGTTTGGGGCTTCCTCAAAGAATGATTGAACGGGCTGGAATTGCCGCATACGGATATACCCCAAAATTCCCGGAAGAGAAAACCCCTAAAGCAGAGGAACCAGATTTCCAAAAAAAACGGGTCCGGATGAAAGAAACCGAAAAACTCCGGAATATTCCGGCGGCTGATAAGTTCAACATCGGCGACAGCGTAATGATAACCCCTCAAAACATAATAGGAATCGTATATGAGAGAGCCGATGAAAGAGGCGAAATAGGCGTACAGATAAAAGGCAAGAAGCTTATGATAAACAATAAGCGGTTAAAGCTTCAGGTGCCTGCAAGGGAGCTGTACCCTGATGATTATGACTTCTCCATTATTTTTGATTCGGTTGAAAATCGTAAGAGAAGGCACATTATGGAGCGAAAGCACGATCCCAATGCAGTTATTGAGTAAGCGTTTAATATGGATTTAGCTCATTGGCATTAGCAGTTTCAATCATACTTTAGACAATGGCGCTGGCTTTGGCTCCACGAGTTGTGTCCTCAAATAGCTGATTTTTCTCCCTGTATCATACGATTTGGTGACATTTTCGGCACGGTTATTGGAAATCTCAATACGACCGTCTAAAAGAAAATTCTTGAGCTGCTCTTTTTGGTTCACGGAATATGTGACTACTTTTGCAAGATTGGAATTTTGTAATGGATTCAAAGTTGATACCCACTGACAAAATTCATCCAAGGGAGGCTTTGCATGCCAAATAAACGGTTACAATAATCGTAACCTATAGCTGCCTTGGAAGTTTTAATATCAGCCCCTTTAGGGATTGCTTCCCCAAATTTACGCTGCCGATGAGCCCAGCATCCACAATGCGTAACATTTGGCACCGCATTGTACCCGCTATAGCCCTCTGTGATAATCCGATATATAGATTTCAAGTGTCGTAGACACTGGATTTTTCCAATGTCTACGATTTTTTTATCGGCATTTTATGCCAATCCATACAATTGCTTAATTATGTCATAATTATTTGCGTACTTGAAAGTCTCTTCTTTAAACACCGAATTCTCTTTGGCTGTAATCTTTTCAGCAGCTTTTCTTTTCATATCAGTAGCTGTCCGGGCATAAATTATTGCGGTATTTAACACTTACACTTTTACAACTTACTGTCTATCATTAAAGTACAGGAAGCGTCGAACCTCCAGCCGGCATAAGAATAATTTTTGAATTAGTCCCAAGTTCTCTAATAGCTTTATCTACTGCACTCTGCACACTATCGAACGGCTCCATAAATATGCTCCTAACCAAATCTGGCTTTAAATCCGATACTAAAAATATTCTTGCATTTTTAAGCACCATACCTATGGCTGCTGCCTTGTGTCCACCAAGCTCAAATTTTCTTTTAATTTCAGCTACCATATCATCGGACTTTTTAAATTCCTTCATCCATCTCTCAAATACCTTTTCACCAAAGCCCTCTTTGCATGAAGCTGCAAGTATTATAATTCCTCCATCCCTTAGCGCATGCTTTGCATTGTCCAGTGCTTTTTGAGCCTGATATAAATT
>CAYURW010000059.1:0-17239 GCA_964447145.1 uncultured Clostridiaceae bacterium | reverse complement strand
GACAAAAAACAGGCTGCTGTCTATGATACGGTAAAGAGGGCCCAGGAGGAAGCATTAAAGAAGATAAAAGCAGGCGTCAAAGGAAGTGCCCCAGACAAGGCGGCAGCAGATATCGTTGCAGACGCAGGCTATGAAAAGTATATGGGAAAAGGATTGGGCCACGGTATTGGGCTTCTTATCCATGAAGAACCTTTCATGTCGCCTGCCTGTGAAAGGATATTGGAATCGGGAAATGTGATAACAGTAGAACCCGGCATCTATATTCCAGATTGGGGAGGTATCCGGATAGAGGACTCGGTGATTGTCAGTGAAGATGGCTGTGAAATTATCACAAATTCCTCAAAGGAACTGATTAGCATATAATTTGTCAACTATTACTGCTGAAGAAGAAAAGTGGAATGTAGCGGTTTATTCTTTGTTAGTAATGGCACTTAGCCATTATGTATAAAATGAGAGGAGAATAGTTATGAAAGTGAGACACTCTAAATTTATGGCCTTACTTGTAATCACATTGCTTATTACCGCAATGTTGACAGGCTGCGGGCCAAAAGCAGGTCAAACGACTGCGGGGGATAATACCTCAGGGGATGCAGCTTCGGCGCCGCAAAAGCAGGGCCTGGTGTATCCGATAAGTGCAGAAATCCCTAGTCTTGATCCCCAACTGGCCAATGCAATACCATCCTTTAATATTGGAAAGCATGTTTTTGAGGGCCTTATCAGAGTCCACAACGGCAAGATACAACCGGGAATGGCAGAATCCTGGGATACTTCCCCGGATGGCATTACATACACCTTCCATTTGAGAGATGCACAGTGGAGTGACGGTTCAAAAGTTACTGCAAAGGACTTTGAATTCGGACTATTAAGGTTATTGGACCCAAATACAGCTGCGAGCTATGCATTTGCAGGTCTCAATATCAAAAACGGCGGAAAGTTCAATAGCGGAGAGATTACTGATCCGACACAGGTCGGGATCAAAGCTCTGGATGAAAAGACATTGGAAATTAAGCTGGAATACCCAACCAAGTATTTCTTAAGTTACCTGGATCTGATGTGCTTCTATCCCACTCAGAAGGCTGCATTTGACAAGTATGGAACAACCTTTGCGACAGAAGCCGACAAGATGCTTTACAACGGCCCTTTCATTCTCAAAGAGTGGAAGCATGAACAGGAAATGGTGCTCGAGAAGAACCCGAACTACTGGGACAAGGATTCCATCAAGCTTAACAGCATAAAGGCAATTCAGGTCAACGATATCAATACGGCAATCAGCATGTATGAAAACGGCGAACTGGACTTTTGCGATATTCCGATGCCTCTGGTAGAGCAATACAAGAAGGAGGATAAGGCACTGGTCTATATGAGCGGGGCAGACGACTGGATGCAGATTAATTTGAAAGCGAAGGGTAAGCCGTGGCTGGCCAACAAGAACTTCAGGCAAGCTTTGAGTTTTGCTATAAACAGGGAAGACTATGTGCTGACTACAACCAAAGGACTTTATAAGCCTGCTACCAGGCTGGTGCTGCCGATCGTAAGCGGTTCTTCCGGCTATTATTGCGATGAACACCCGCTGTCTCCGTATACCACGAAAGCTGACCCTGCGAAAGCAAAGGAATTGCTGCAGGCTGCCATGAAGGAGCTTAATATTACCGACCCGGCTAAGATTTCAGTAACCTTCCTGACGCAGGACGAGGAAACCAGCAAGCTCATGGCCGAGTCGCTGCAGGATCAGATTACCAAGAACCTTGGTATCACTTTTGATATTCAGGTAGTACCTTACAAGCAGAAGATCGAGAGGATGAACAAGAGCGACTATGAAATGCTCTACGCAGGTTGGGGACCGGACTATGACGACCCCATGACCTATATGGAGCTCTGGGAGACGAAAAACAGTCAGAACACCGGAAAATACAGCAACCCCAAATATGACAGACTGATCGAGGGAGCCAGGGTTGAAACGGATGCCAAGAAGCGGTGTGAAATGTTCTATGAAGCAGAAAAGATACTGCTTGACGATGCACCCCTGGTACCGCTGCAATACAGGCAGAGAGCCTGGACATGCAACCCGGCTTTGAAAGGTGTTGTAAGACACTTTATAGGAGCCGACACAGACATGGTGTATGCTTATTTTGAAGGTGCGAAATAATCAATAGGCTGGCAGAAGGTATATGCTCCCCAGCATATACCTTCTGTATTGCCATTGAACGGGGGATTTGAATGTTCAGATATATTATGAACCGGTTTATCATATCGATATTTACAATGCTTATACTTGCTACAGTTGTATTTATACTTATAAGAATGCTGCCGGGTGATCCCTTCAGTAATGAAAAGATGACGCCTGAGGTCCGGGCTAATCTGATGCGGTATCATGGCTTTGACAAGCCTCTGATAGTTCAATACGGACGTTACTTGAAGAATCTCCTTAAAGGGGATCTTGGTATTTCACTTACCTACAACAACCGAAGCATTAACGGCATTATTGAGGAATCCTTTCCTTACTCGGCGGATCTGGGAATCCGGGCATTGGTTTTTGCAGTAGTTCTGGGGATAATATTTGGTATTAGCGCTGCCTTGAATATGGGAAGATTTTTTGACTACTTCTGTATTATTCTTGCTATTATCGGCGTATCGGTTCCCGATTTTGTAATGGGAGCGCTTCTGCAGTATATATTCGGACTAAAATTGAAGCTTCTGCCGATTGCTTTATGGAAGGGGTTTGCTTATACCATCCTGCCAACCGTTGCGCTGTCCCTGCATACACTGGCTTTGGTTGCGAGGATTATGCGCGCCAGCATGCTTGAAGTGGTGAATCAGGATTATATAATGACAGCAGAGGCAAAGGGCTTGTCGACCTTTGACATCGTATTGAAGCATCAGATCCGGAATGCCATCCTTCCAATTATTACAATCATGGGTCCGATTACCGCCGCCGTTTTGACGGGAACCTTTGTCATAGAGCTTATATTTGCCATACCGGGGATGGGCAAATTCTATGTGCTGGGTATTCAGAACCTGGACTATTCCATGGTATTAGGCATGACAGTGTTTTACGGCATATTTCTAATAATCGCCAATTTCATTGTTGACGTTTTGTACGGCGTTGTCGATCCGAGAATCAGAATTTCAGGAAAATAGGAGTGACAGGGATGAATCAGCAATTACAAATATACAATACCGGATATGATTATGAAGATGAGTTATTTGAGCTTGAGCCCAAAAATTCTGAAGACATGCACAACATAGTGCGGCCCAGCCTCACTTACTGGCAGGATGCGTGGATAAGGCTCAAAATGAATAAGGTTGCGGTTTTCGGTTTGACTATTATTGTGTTATACATAGTCATGGCCATTATAGGACCATATATGGTGAAATTCGATTATAAGACCAATGATGCCGCCAGCATGGATCAGGCCCCCAATCTGGTGCACTGGTTCGGAACGGACAGCCTGGGGCGCGACCTTTGGGTCAGGAACTGGATGGGAGCGAGAGTTTCTCTTGCCATAGGTTTTCTGGCAACCTTCATCAACTCTTTCATTGGGATAGTTGTAGGCGGAATATCAGGCTACTTTGGCGGTACAATAGACATGGTCATCATGCGTATTATTGATGTTTTATACGGTATACCCACAATGATTGTGGCCATCCTGGTCATGGTGGTTTTGGATTCGGGCATTCAGAGCCTGATCATCGCCATGGTCATCACAGGCTGGATCTCGTCGGCCCGTTTTGTTAGGGGGCAGATCCTGCAGCTCAAGAATCAGGAGTTCATCCTGGCAGTAAAAGCATTAGGCGGAAGCAGTTGCAGAATCATCATCCGGCACCTGATCCCAAATATTATGGGTCTGGTCATTACGAACCTTACAATGGCCGTTCCCATTGCCATATTTACCGAAGCGTTTCTCAGCTATATCGGACTCGGCATAAAGCCCCCGCAATCCAGTTGGGGACAGCTTGCCAAGTACGGTGCGCAGAATTTCAGGGTTTTGTTTATTCCTGCATTCTTTATCAGTACAACCATGCTGTCGTTGAACCTTTTAGGCGACGGCCTCAGAGATGCGCTTGACCCCAAATTGCGCGGAACATCAAAGTAGTTCTGTCACTAAGAGAAGCAGGAGGTATTGATATGGGAAATCTTTTGGAAGTAAAAGACCTTGAAGTGGTTTTTAAAACATACGGCGGTTATGTACAATCGGTCAGAGGGGTTTCATTTGCAGTAGAAAAGGGGGAGTGTGTCGCAATAGTAGGGGAGTCCGGCTGCGGTAAAAGCGTCACGGCTAAATCCATTCTGCGTTTGATACCAACCCCTCCGGGCAAAATAAAGAAAGGAAGCATTCTTTTTAACGGAAATAATCTGCTCACCTTTTCAAAGAGCCAGATGCAGGATGTCAGGGGATCCGAAATCAGTATGATATTTCAGGACCCTATGACTTCCCTCAACCCTACTATGACTATCGGTAAGCAGATACAGGAGAATATACTCAAGCATCAGCGGGTATCCAAAAAGGAAGCGACCAAAAGTTGCATTGAAATACTGAAAATGGTGGGAATACCCAATGCTGAAATGCGCTTGCGACAGTATCCTCATGAATTCAGCGGAGGCATGCGCCAGCGGGCCATGATCGCAATGGCTATGGTGTGCAATCCAAAGCTACTGATTGCGGATGAGCCCACGACAGCACTGGATGTGACCATACAGGCGCAGATACTTGATCTGATGAAAGATTTGCAGAAAAAGCTGAATACCGCTATCATACTTATTACCCATGACCTGGGTGTTGTTGCCAATATAGCCAGCAGAATCATAGTATTCTATGCAGGTAAGATTATTGAGGTAGGCTCTGTTCGGGACATTTTTTCCAACCCCACGCATCCATATACATGGGGACTGCTGCGGTCCATACCCAGGCTGGATTGCGATGAAAGGAAGGACCTCATGTCCATCGACGGTGCGCCTCCGGACTTGTTCGCTCCGCCTGCAGGCTGTGCATTTGCCCCGCGGTGCAATTATTCCATGAAGATATGCAGAAAAATCTCTCCGGAATTAATGGATTCAGGCGAAAACCATTCCGCAGCATGCTGGCTTATGCACCAGAAGGCACCTAAGGTGTTTGTGCCTTTGGTAAAGGAGGAATAAGCAAATGGATAAAACGAAAAACGCACTCTTGCAGGTAAGGAATTTGAAAAAGTATTTTTACATCAGAAGAGACCAGATTTTAAAAGCAGTGGACAATGTCAGCTTTGACATTAAGGAAGGCGAAACTCTGGGCCTGGTAGGTGAGAGCGGTTGCGGAAAATCTACCACCGGAAGGACAATCATAAAGCTTTATGATGCGACGGGAGGTTCAGTGCTCTTTAAGGATAAGGATGTCGGCAAGCTGAAGCGGAAGGAGTACAAAGAATTTACCAAGAGCGCACAGATGATATTTCAGGATCCTTATGCCTCACTGGACTCCAGGATGACGGTAGGAGACATTATCGGAGAAGGGCTGGATATACATAACTTTTATAACCGCAAGGAGCGGTCCGAGAAGATATTCGAGATGCTTTCCAAGGTCGGATTGAACCGGGAGCATGCGGATCGTTTCCCCCATGAATTCAGCGGCGGTCAGCGGCAGAGGATAGGCATTGCCAGGGCCCTTGCCATCGAACCGGAATTTATCGTATGCGACGAGCCTATATCTGCTCTTGATGTGTCCATACAGGCTCAGGTAGTGAATTTGCTGATTAAGCTCCAGCAGGAGATGAATCTGACCTATTTGTTCATTGCTCATGATCTGAGTATGGTCAAACATATTTCAAACAGGGTAGCGGTCATGTATCTGGGTACAATGGTAGAAATCGCACCCAGCAGTATTCTGTATAGAAACCCGGCGCATCCATACACCAAGGCGCTGCTTTCAGCAATCCCCATTCCCGATCCGGAGGTTGAAAGTGCGCGCCAGCGCATTTTGCTTGAAGGAGACGTGCCCAGCCCCATTAATCCACCACCCGGCTGCAGATTCAGGCGCAGATGCAAGGAAGCAAAGGGAATCTGCGGGGAGCAGCAGCCGGAGCTGAAGGAGTTCGAGACTGGTCATTTTATCGCCTGTCACTTTTGCTGACTGCTGGACAAGCCTATAACGCTGTACATTATGCAGCCTGTGCTTATGCGCAGTATTATTCAGCTAACCGCTTCAGTATCATAGAATACGAAATATAATTTGTTAGGAGAGAGCATGCTGTTGACTATATGTATACTGCATGCTCTTGACATCTTTTCATGCCGGTAATCCAATCCAAGGTGCCAAAAAGTTGTTTCAATTTCAGTGCAAATTTAATCAGTATAAAGGAGACAAGGGTATTATGGTCAGATATGTCATAAAAAGGTTTTTGTCGATGATTGCCACGCTATACCTTATCATTACAGTAACCTTTTTCTTAATGCATGCAATACCGGGCCGACCGTTTACCTTGGAGAAAAATGTGGCGCCCGAAGTCAAAGAAGCTATGATGCAGAAATATCACCTGAATGAACCGGTCTATGAACAATACCTTAACTATTTAAAAAGCTTGTTTTTAGAATTTGACTTAGGGCCCTCCTTTAAATCGGAATGCTTTATGGAGGCATTTCCGGTTACCCGGGCGGCAATGCCGATATTGTCATGATGCGTATTGTGGATATTATCAGCACGATACCGCTGATGCTGTACGTTATCCTTATAATGGTGCTGCTAAACTCTGGGTTTCTTAGCATAGTAATAGCACTTAGCCTGGTATACTGCGCTTATCCCCAGTGCAATATTCATGGAAGCCTTTATGAGTTTTATCGGGCTTGGTGTAGCTACCCCTTTTGCTTCGTGGGGCACATTGTGCAACGATGCTTTGGAAGCATTGAGATCTCACCCGTACCAGCTTTTTATACCGGCAGCGGCTATTTGTGTTACTATGTTTGCCTTCAATTTTTTGGGTGACGGATTAAGGGATTCATTAGATCCCAAATTGAGAAAGTAGGGATAAGATGAATAATATACTATTAGAAGTAGATGACTTGAAAGTATCTTTTTTTACACATTTAGGTGAAATACAAGCCGTAAGAAATGTCAGTTTCTATTTGAAACAAGGTGAAATACTTGGCATTGTTGGTGAATCGGGCAGCGGGAAGAGTGTCACAATGAAAGCGATTATGTCAATATTGCAGAAGCCGGGTAAAGTAATGCATGGAAGTATCCTATTTGATGGATTAGATATTCTCAATATGCCGGAATCAGATATGAGAGAAATAAGAGGAAACCGTATCTCAATGATTTTTCAGGATCCGATGACCTCACTCAATCCTACTATGAGAATAGGAGATCAGATTATTGATACAATCCGTGCACATAGGACTATCAGTCGAAATGAGGCATTGAAAGAAGCAATTGCGCTGCTGAAGCAAGTTAACATACCTTGTCCTGCTGAGCGACTGAAACAATATCCGCATGAATTCTCAGGCGGTATGCGGCAAAGGGTTATGATTGCGATTGCGTTGGCTAACAGACCCGACCTGATAATAGCAGATGAACCTACCACTGCATTGGATGTGACTATACAATCACAGATTATTGATTTATTGAAGAGACTGCAAAAGGAAATGAATACTTCAATTATTTTGATTACACATGACCTGGGCATTATCGCAGAAATGTGCGACCGTGTCATTGTAATGTATAGCGGGATCATTATGGAGGATGCTTCTGCAATTAAGCTATATCATTATACAAAGCATCCATATACTAAAGGACTCTTACGGTCCACTCCTTCTGTATCCGGAAGCGAAGGAAAACTGAAACCGATCCGGGGGACGCCTCCGAATCTACTTAATCCTTCATCCGGGTGCCCTTTTTATCCGCGGTGTGACTATTCTATGAAAATATGCCGTATGGCCATGCCTAAAATCATAGAAGCAGAAACCGGACATTATGTACGCTGCTGGCACTTTCACCCTTACGCACCTTCAAGTCAGCTGAATCAGTTTTCCGGGGGTGTTCCTTTTGGAAAATAGGTTTCCGCTACTTGAAGTTAAAGAGCTAAAAAAGCATTTTGTTATAAACAGAAGTTTATTTCAGCCATATACCTAAACCGGAGCTAAGTGCTTACAAGAAAAAGATGCAAATGATTTTTCAAGATCCTTATGCATCCCTAAATAGCCGTATGACAATTCGTGAGA
Organism: uncultured Clostridiaceae bacterium; assembly: GCA_964447145.1. Classification (GTDB taxonomy): domain Bacteria; phylum Bacillota; class Clostridia; order Lutisporales; family Lutisporaceae; genus BRH-c25. The sequence goes on along the minus strand of CAYURW010000059.1, from coordinate 9,051 downwards.
TTATTAATGAACCTCTCCGTGTGCATCAGATTGTTAATAATTGCGAAAAAGAAGAGTATATCGAAAAACTTTTAAAAAGCGTTGGCTTAGATTCATCCCATATGAACCGTTATCCCCATGAGTTCAGTGGAGGACAACGGCAACGCATTGGAATTGCAAGAGCTTTGGCAGTAAGGACATTTTAGGGACATGGATAAGCGAAAATGAAGGAGCGACCTTCTATGCGAGCATATGCTCGGATCTCAAAAAGCGGGGGTATGCAAAAGAGGAATTCAGGGAAAAATGGGATAAGAAGTATCCCTCTATAATGAGATCTTGGGATAAAAACTGGGCAGAACTTTCGACATTCTTTGAGTATCCTCATGAAATTCGCAAGCTGATTTATACAACCAATGCAGTAGAAGGTTATCATAGAATGGTTCGCAAGTTCACGAAAACGAAGGCTGTTTACCCGACCGACGATTCATACGAAAGGTCGTATATCTGTCGGTTATGGAGATACAAAAGAAATGGACGCAGTTGCCCGTGACTGGGGGCTGGTATATAGTCAGATAATGATATACTTCGAGGACAGGTTTGCGGCCTAAAGTAGCGATTGATGGCTCTGCCCTCATACTCCCGGGGTTTATCCGCAGGGGGCTTAACGGTTAATTGGAAAAAAGGCGAATCCGAAGACTCGCCGATTCACCGTATAAGCCGCAGCAAGCATTGGGTCGCTCCCCAGCGTTGCCCGATTTATGCTGCATTATTATTGACAATCGAATGGTTGGTTATTCCATTTACACTAAATTATGTTCATTCCCGAATATTCAACTAACCGAGAGGTGCTAGTGGTTATTCCCCTGGGAGCGTTTTAGCTTGAAGTAATCATTAAATGTCTTGTTATTTAGAGAAACATTTTTGAAGGGTTTAATCTTCGAAAGAAAGCGGGAGATAAAAGTTTAAACTTATCCAACTATAAATGATTTAGATAAAACTGTGGCAGTACATTCCTTCGAATAGTTGAAGCTATATGAATTTATCAAAAGTCCACAGCGCCCGACTCCATTATATAGGATAAGTCTATACCGGCAAGAAGCCGGCCGAAATTTTGAAAGCTTTAGTCGCTATGCTCCTTCAGCTTTCAAAATTCGATAAACACCGAGAAGTGAGCGTAAATACTAGAAAGGAATGTATGATTTAGTTGTCTACTATATCATACAAGTGATTTATATGAAGTATAAAAAACTTGCTGTTCTTGCCGTTGCTATCGCTATTCTTACATACGGTTTGTTTCCGGCAGCAGTGTCGGCATCCGAATTGTACAATGTGAACATCACACCCCTTAACTTCATACCTGAGAATCCGGTATATTATTCCCCCGGTTATTGCAACAACAAGGCGGTGTATGGTTATCCGCCGGATAGTGTACTATTCAAACATTCTGATGATACCTTATCAATTTGCATTAATAATGGCGAACATGTAGACATATTCAAAACAGATAAAGGTTTAAGGACGGCCGGCAGTATAAAAATCAGAAAGATATATGATAAGTTCTGTGGTTTTACCTCCGACGACCAGGGAAGCTATTATATTCTTTTTGCCAAAGATACGGAAGATGAGGGCGATAGTTCTTCCAATATGGCTCTTGTAAAATATGACTACAATGGCAATATCACAGGAAGATTTGATACCGGCGGGCGGGATTTTGATGTAAAGGAGCCGCTTCATGGAGGAACCGGACGCCTTCTGTATGCAGACGGGAAACTGGGAATACATATGGGAAGGATCTGTTTTCAGGGCAGCGATGGATTGAATCACCAGGCAGGGCTTTTTTTATGTATAGATGCGAGGAACATGGAGATAATCTCCGAAGAAACTGTGAAACAGACATCAGGACATTCATTCGACCAAAGAACGGTATATTATTATGATAGTTTTATTAATCTGGATTTGGGAGACGGCTATCCAAGAGGTTTTTTTATAGGCAGGAAGGGTATGGGGAAGGTCGTATTTACATACAAAACCAGTATGCCTGATTATGAATCCCCCTATAGGGATTTACCTCCCGGCAAATGGTCAAATGACAATGATACGTATTCCCAGATCGGAGGGTTGGCAATTGACAAAAAGGGGCTGGTTGTTTTGGGATCATCCGAAAAAAGCCTGAATTTTGCAAACCCTGCGGCTGATTCCAGGAATCTTTTTATGGTTCTTGTTGACAAGGATTTTGATAGGATAGAGACAGACGGCGATATGAATGAGGTATCAAGGCAAGTAGTTATTTCTGAAGGAGAGGATTCTCCTGCCTTTAGCTTTTATAACTTTGACGGCGGGTATGAAAAACAAAAGCGTTCGGGGGTCGTGTGGCTGACCAATTTTTCAGACGCAAGCAAAAATAATGTTGTGTCGCCAAAGCTGATAGCATTATCAGAAGGAATATATGCAGCTTTGTGGGAAAATCATTCTTCAGCAGGTTACGAATCAACCTTTTATATGCTCATTAATTCCGAAGGGAAGGTTTTAAGGAATGCGACCGATTTGGGGAAATTAAGGCTTTCACCGGGGGATGATCCAATTAATATAAACGGAAGGATAGTCTGGGTTTCATCAACCGACACCGGAAAACAGCTGAACGAGCTTATGATTAATGTTGATGATATTTCAGACCGTGAAGAGATTAAAAAGGAGAATGAAAGAATAATAAATGGAACATTAACACTGCCTAACAGCGGGATATCTGATAAGGAATTAATGTTCTTTATTGACGCATACTCAGAGAATGGAACACCGGACAACCATGAGGATGATATAAGGAGGCATCAGCCTGTTACAATGACAAAAGGAGCAAGGAACATCGGTTTTCAAATGACGCTCCCGTATTCAAAATCTGACTATATGTTTAATTACGATTTGTTGAATTCATCCGGCACCGGATACTGGAAGTACGGCTATTATAAACCCGGCATAACCCAGCCATATGAAAAAGATGGATATATGGTAAACATATCAATGGGAGAAAAAATAAACTTAACTGTCCTTGAAAAAGATATAATTAATGGATCCATATCGCTCCCCAAGGGGGAGATGGCGCCAAAGGGCGGAATCAATTTATACTTAAGTGTTTTATATAGCGACAATTCTTCACAGAGTGTTGTAGCCGGCAAATATATTATTATTCCGGAGGGGAAAAACTCCGTGCTATACCAAATGCAGGTTCCCCGGTCCCAATTGCTATATAGCCTGAATTTTATTATTGCTGACTCCATTCCGGGATATTTGAATGAAGGATATTACGGCGAAAATGGTACAGTGAACAGCTGGCAGGAAAGACGGTTATTCTTTTCGTCAGAATATAATGAAATGAACTTATATGTTCTAAAGGGGAATACTATAGAAGGAAATATAATGCTCCCTTCAGGTAATGTCGCGCCAAAAGGCGGTATGAGTCTGACTGTCTATGCAAAATCAAACAATGGAACCGACAGCTATTATGACGATTATTATGGCTATGAATATTTAACTATCCCCCAAGGGGAAAGCTCAGCACATTACACAATTTCAGTACCGGAGGGTATGTCAGAATTCTGTATATTTTACGCAATCTATCAGGACGAGGGAAATTATCTGAGTAGGGGATACTATAGTAAGGGCGGGACTATTGAAACAGAAAATTATGTCGTCAATCCAAAAAACCGCCAAAGTATAGATTTTGAACTGCTGCCTAAAAAATGAAAGCATTTTCCAAGAAAACTACTCTTTAGAAGCATTAGTGCAGAATATACAGATGCGATGCAATTTGATAGCCTGGCTAAACGGAAGTACAGCCTCTTATGAATGCAGACTCATAGAGGAGGGTTAGCAATGGCTTCCGAGGTCATAGATATGACTTCGGGGGCCCTTTATTTGGGAAAATTTACCCTACATATAATAGTTAGCATCGAGAAAGGCTGTTAGTGCCAATTGCTCAAAACCGGGCTGATATTGAATGCTCCGCAACCCATTTTTAACCCAAATAATTCATACTGGATAAACATATAATTAAAGGAAATACTTTTATCATAACTTGACAATAAGACCTCCACTTAAAAATGCGTTAGCATTTCAGATGGGGGTATACATTCACTTATGTGTATTACAGTAAGAACCCAACTTTGCTCAATATTCATTCAGGAGTCAAAATTATGAGGGTTACGGGCGGAGCATATTGGAAGCTGAATTTTTGGCTGCTGTTGTTGTTTGTCCTGAACATATCGGATCTCCTGTTCAGCCTTGCAGGGTTGCAGACAGGAAGGATCCGGGAGGCAAATCCAATCATGTCATATCTGTATGATACAAGCATTCCGGTTTTCGTTTGGTCTAAGATCCTCATCCCATCCTTTTTTTTAGGGGTAATAAGCCTGTTATCAAAACCATGTAAAAACATCACATTTATAACTAGGTGCCTTTATATTCCGGTATCGGCATATGCATTGACAAACCTTCTTCACGTATTCTGCTGGTGCCGCACAAGGTAGGGCCGGTCATACGTTATGGGCTGCGGCATACCCGGTGCACCATCTGCCGCTGTGGGACACCGTATTTGCTCTATTTGTGGTATAATCAGGTATATAGATTATGGAGGTGTTATCATGTGCGATACACTGGTTGCCCTATCAAATGTCACAAAAGATAATTCGGTGACATTCGGAAAGAATAGCGACAGGGAACCCAATGAACCTCAGATAATAATAAGGATACCCGGCAGGCAACGTGACAGGAATGAAAAAATTAAATGCACATACATAGAGGTTGACGGAGAAAAATTCACTAATGATGTCATTTTGATAAAGCCCCACTGGATTTGGGGTGCCGAGATGGGGATAAACAGCAAGGGGTTAGTTATAGGGAATGAGGCCGTATTCACAAAGGAAAAACTGGAGCCAAAGGCCCTACTGGGTATGGACATGCTGCGATTGGCTCTTGAATATTGCGATACTGCGGCCAAAGCGGCGGAGCATCTGATCTGTTTGCTTGAACGATACGGGCAGGGGGGCAAAGGAGGATATACAGAAAATCTGCGCTATCACAATTCCTTTATCATGGCTGATCACGGGAGCGCTTATGTATTGGAAACAGCAGGCAGGGAATGGGCATTAAAACAAATTGACGGAATATATTCTATTTCAAATTCGCTCACCTTGGGCAACGGTTTTGATAAATGCAGCAGCGGTCTGGTAAAAAATGCTGTGAGCAAAGGATGGTGCAAGTCAGAAGAGCATTTCAGCTTCAAGGATTGTTATGAAGACAAACTATACTCATTTGCATCAAAGGGCGACCACAGGCAAAGGTATACAACGGCTTGCCTGAGGGAGCATATCGGGAACATTGACACAGCCTATATGATGAGCATACTGCGAAGCCATTGCGGCAATGAAAGGGTTGGGAATTACAGGGGCGGAAGCATGAAAAGCATCTGCATGCACGGGGGCGGAATTATTTCCAGCCAAACTACGGGCAGTATGACAGCAAGGCTGAAAAGCGGCAATATAACCCTATGGAGCACCGGCACTTCCCTGCCATGCATCTCCCTGTTCAAACCGTACTGGTTCACTGAAAGCACGGAACCGTTTTTTTCGGAAGAACAGCAGATAGAAGCAGTAGAGTATTGGAAGGAAGCGGAGCTGTTGCGTAGAATGGTACTTTGCGGAGGGGCGGCAGACCTTTCTGCTTTTGTGGCAGAAAGAGATGGCATGGAGGCACAATTGCATAAGATGGCAGACCAAGCCGAATCTGATGAGGATAAAATAGAAACCATGAAATTTGCAAAACTGTCAGAACAAAAGTTGCGTGAGATACTATCTGACACTATAAAGGTGACTGAAAAGAAAAGACCAAATTCAGACTTGTACTACAATTGGTATTGGAAAAAACAAAACAGGAGGCTGGGGTGATACCCATAAGAGCCTCTAGGAAAATATTAGCACTTAAATTGATGAATGTAAATAATGCTGTGATATGCATCCGGAGCTGCCAGAAGTGTATAATATGCTGTGTAAGCCATGATAATGAATGGAGTACCGTTTCTGAAAGGCTTCTGATATAATTGTAATTGCATAATCTGTGCATTGAAAGGGGCTGTAAGTATTGGAAAAACAACGGGCCGGGCGCAACCGCACGATTACACTTGCAGACGGCGATATTGAATTTTATTCAGATAAATGCTTAACAATAAATAGCAGCTGCGAGTCAGACTATATTATGGACGGAGTTATTTTGGGGGATACCTTTGAAGTCCTTGACAGTTTGCCCGGCGGTTTTGCAGATTTGCTCGTGATTGACCCCCCCTATAATCTCAGCAAAAAATATGGAGAGAGTACATTTAGAAAGATGGGCAGGGATGATTATACCTCCTTTACCGAAAATTGGATACTTAAAGTAAAAAGGTTATTGAAAGGCACCGCATCAATATATGTGTGCTGCGATTGGCAAAGCAGCTTAATAATTGGCGCAGTCCTGGGAAAATATTTCTATATTCAAAACCGCATTACCTGGCAGAGGGAAAAAGGCCGCGGCGCAATGCGCAACTGGAAAAATTCAATGGAGGATATCTGGTTTGCAACCTTATCCTCAAAGGATTATACATTCAATGTCGATGAAGTAAAAATGCGCCGAAAGGTTTTAGCCCCTTATAAGGTTGATGGGAAGCCCAAGGACTGGGTCGAAGACGAAAATGGCAATTTTCGGGACACCTTTCCATCAAATTTTTGGGACGATATCTCGGTTCCCTACTGGTCCATGCCAGAAAACACTGACCATCCGACACAAAAACCGGAAAAACTGATAGCAAAACTGATCCTTGCCAGTTCCAACCCCGGAGATGTAGTGTTTGATCCCTTTCTCGGATCGGGAACGACCGCCGTGGTCGCAAAAAAGCTGAACCGCCATTATGTAGGGATAGAGATTGAACGGGAATACTGTGCACTGGCACAAAAGCGCCTAAAAATGGCTGATGATGACGCAAGTATCCAGGGATATTCCGACGGTGTGTTTTGGGAACGCAATACCCTGGCCTCACAGAATAAAGTCAGGAATAAACGGACGCAGACTGATCAGATGTCCTTTGTTGAACAATTGACTATTACGGAAAGGTGATTATTTTGCTCTCTGAATTAATTGAATTCCTCCGCCGACAAGACGGCGTAAATGATAAAGCAAAGCTTGCAGCATTTGTTGATAAGCGATTTTGTTGCATAAAAGACAGGTCCGTATATTACACTGCTGATTTTGCAGTTCGTTTTTGCAAAGCAAATTCAACAATTTTCAGCAATACTGTTTTGTCCTTATCTGCCCTGCAAAAATATGATGACAGGCCATTCGTTGTTTGTATCTGCACGCCCTCCAAAAATTATTTACTGATGGCAAATACGACATTTCTGTCAAAAATCAGTCATAGCTCAAAAGAATTGCGAATTGATAATATAAAGGGCAGCTTTAACGGCTCGGATATAATACGTGATATTAATGGCGTAAAAAATGCTCCGGAAAACTTTGAGGAGCTGTTTGCCATACATCAAAATTATACTTTTGAAGAAAATCTCGAAAGACTGGTTGAAAAAACAAATAACATTTCTCCTACCGGGAAAAGATTTGACGTATCTATAGGAAAACGCCTTGAGAATATTATGAACTCACCCGGGCGCGCTGCCTCATTTGCCTGTTCCGAGGAATACACCGATTTGTTGAATGACCTGAACCAGCGTACGAATAAGTTCAAAAATGAAATACTCGCCGCTGCCGGTATAAAAAACGTAAACCTCCGGGGACGTATCATCGAATACGTAATAACAGGGGATGATGATTCCATGAGGGACAAGGTTATTGACTATCTTAAAAACAGTTCGGATTTTCCCAAAATGGTTACCCGCAATGGAGTGGGGGATTACGCCAAAAGTTATCAAAGCTACCATATTGAAACGGATGTCAAGACAAAAATAATGACATTGGCCTCTGCCCCAAAGGGATACAACCTTGACAAAATGTTGGAATTCCTGTCAAAAGATGATTCTGTATTTATGCTATTTCTTGTAGGTATTGACTATGAACACAAATCCATTAAAACAAAGCTCATTTCAATTTTTCAGGAAACTCTTATAGCAAATACGGCAGTACAAGAGCACTGGGCAGGAAGAAACTCGCGGGGGGTTACCCAATTCAGCGGTGAAGCGATAAAGCGCATTATTATGAATGAAGGGAACAAAATAGATATAGGGAGAGCAAAAGTGTTTCTTGAGAAGGTATTATTGGGATAATGCAGATATAAGGTCAATGTTGTTGCATGGATACTACCATATTAGGTCAATGTTGTTGCGAGGAGATTGCCGATTTTGAATATTTTCCGACTCTAAATAATATCCAAAATCATTCAAATTATCTGAAAAACTGCGGAATGTACAGCTTTCCAGGGGGAGGGGTTAGAGATGAAATACAAAATACTGCCGTTGTTATTGATATTGGTGTTGGCACTTACTCTAATAAGCTGCGGGAACTTAGACAAAATAAGAGAGCCAGGCATACCGGAGCAAATGGAAACCGCCCAGATCGATCAAAACGGCGAATACTCAAAACCGGAGGAGGTAGCGGAATATATCCATATATATAGTCAACTGCCCAAAAATTATATTACAAAGAAAGAAGCAATTTCCCTGGGATGGGAGAGCAGTAAAGGCAATCTTTGGGATGTTTCAGACAATGCGAGTATCGGTGGCGATGTTTTCCAAAACCGTGAGGGCAGGCTGCCAAAAGCCGAAGGAAGGCGATGGTATGAATGCGATGTCAATTATTCCGGGGGATTCAGGGGGGGAGAGCGTCTGGTCTATTCAAATGATGGCTTGATATTCTACACGAAGGACCATTATGAAACATTCACCGAAATATCATTTGCGGAGAGGCGATCTATATGAATTGTGTTCTTTTAGATGCCGGAAAAATGACCACTATAGAAAAAGCACATAAATACCTGGCACATGAACTGGATTTTCCGGAATATTATGGAGGGAATTTGGATGCTATGTGGGATATTTTGAGCAC
>CAYURW010000058.1:0-17250 GCA_964447145.1 uncultured Clostridiaceae bacterium | reverse complement strand
AGGACAGGGGGCATATTATTGTATATGACCCCGGAACTCAGAAGCAGGCTAAGCAACGAAATGATATTGGAAGATGATGTTCAAGCTGTGATAGATTACTGCGAAAATAGCGGAAGAAAGGTAATTGATACGGGGACAGGGCATTATATCGGACACCTGAAGATAGGCAACATGACCTGCTGGGCTGAGTATATGCCCAAGGATGAGGGCTTTGAATTATTTAATGCTTACAGTCATCGTATGAGCATAGAGGAGGGGTAGGCATGGAAGACAAAAAAATCATATGCTGCAGGTGCAACAAAGAGTTAAAACCCGAAAAGACCGATTTCAGCTATCTTGGCCACGTCTACCATGCCGATATAATGAGGTGCCCGGAATGCGGGGTAGTATACATCCCTGAAGACCTTGTAAAAGGACGCATGTGCGAAGTGGAGACAATGCTTGAAGATAAATAGACTGGGGAAAAGGCGGACACAACTATGATCGGTATTGATAAAATTTGTCCGGAGGGAATGTGCAGACCGGGGGGCTACGTTATTACCGAAAGGGCATTGGATTTCTGCGGCTTCAAAAAGACGGACAAGCTTGCTGACATAGGCTGCGGATCAGGTGCCACGGTAAGATATATCAGAGAGCATTATGGATTGAATATATGGGGTGTGGAAAAGGATGGAGGGGCGCTGGCCAAAGCCGGCGAGTTGCTTAGTCAAGGAATCATCCTTGAGGGAAAGGCAGAGAAGCTTCCTTTTGGGGATAGGGAAATGGACGGCCTCCTATTTGAATGCAGCTTCTCAAAAATGTCTGTCCCGGCTAATGTGCTCTCCGAGTGTGCAAGGACTCTGAAAGATAGCGGTTTTTTGATCATTTCGGATATGTACGCCAGGGGGGAGCCGGCGAAGCTTAAGGGAATACTGGGGCGCCTGGATACAAGAGAAATGCTGGAGAAGCTGCTTTTGGACAATGGTTTTGAACCGGTATTATTTGAGGATCATACCTGCCATCTGCGGGAGCTTCTGGGACAGATTATTTTTGAATATGGAGCCGATGCCCTGTACAGCAATTTGGGTACGGACAGGGCAGGGCTTCAGAGAATAAAGTGCGGTTATTGCCTCATTGCGGCACGAAAAAGTAAATGAGCCTTCGTGTTTTCTGTGCAATGTGTGGTGGGCATTTGAAAATCTTTTTGCGACATATATAGCGGACAATTTGTCTGCTTTTCTTTTTCTTCTTTCAACATTTCAAAATCTGCGGTAGAATATTAGCAAGAAACATATAATCAGTGGAGATAACTCAATACAGGTGAAATAAAATTAGGAGGGGATCTAATGGAATATAGAAATGCTGTATTAAAGGACATACCTGGCATTTCGGAATTGCAGAAAATGTATCATATATCGACCATAAGTGAGGAGGACAAGGCTGACGGTTTTGTTACCACCCTTTTTTCGGAAGAACAGTTCAGGGAATTAATTGAAAAAGAAAATGGGCTTGCAATAGCCTGTGACGGGGACAGAGTTGCGGCTTATGCTATGGCGGCATCATGGGAATACTGGTCGGAATGGCCCTTGTTTCAGCATATGATCAAGGACTTGCCCAATGTAGAATATTTGGGACGGACCCTTTCCACAGAAAATTCTTATCAATACGGTCCGATCTGCATTCATAAGGACTATCGCAGATCTGAGGTGCTGCCCAATGTTTTTGAGTTTTCAAGAATTCAAATGAACAAGAGATTTCCTATTTTAATCACCTTTATCAATCATATCAATCCCAGGTCCTATAAGGCTCATGTCGACAAGCTGGGCCTTGAAGTAATTAAAAATTTTCAATTTAACAATAACAATTATTATGAACTGGGATATGATGCATCGAAGAGGACAAAAGCTTTGAGATAAAGGAGACAGAAATTCACTCAGTGTCGATAAAGGAGACAGAAATTCACAGGAATAAGTGCATAATCATAACGCACTTATTCCAATTGACGGGGTATATATATTATCAGGGTATGCTATTAACTGTGTATACATATTATCGGTGTATACATATTGACTGGGTACACATATTGGTGAAGAGGAATAAATACTACTATAAGGAGCTGTGCTCTGCAGCCTCTGCTTCTGCTTTTGTCCTGTGAACCGTGCCCTTGGGATGCTGGGGAGGCGCATAAATGGAGTACAGCTTAATGGGCCTGTTTCCCGTATTTATGAGGTTATGCCATTTACCCGCAGGTATGAAAATGGCATAGTCCTCTGATACCTTCCTCTGGAAGTCCAGCCTGTCTTCCCTGTCGCCCATTTTTACAATTCCCTGTCCCTCTTCTATGCGTATGAACTGGTCGGTGTTCGGGTGGATTTCCAGGCCTATATCATCCCCGACCTTTATGCTCATCAGGGTGGTCTGCAAGTGTTTTCCGGTCCACAACGCCATACGGAAGTTATTGTTTTCTTCGGCAGCCTCTTCAATATCAATTGCAAAAGGCCCCGGCCCATAGTCCATAAGCTTGATCATGCCCTCATCCGGATCTCCGAAGTCCGGGCCGTGAGCATGGATTCCGCTGCAGGGGCATTGGTAAATATAAGGGTTATGCATATAGTCGGGATCGTACATGGGGTTCCCGGTACAATAAGGGCATGGGTGAGTTTTGCGCATATACATCATTCCTTTCACAGACTTTAACACTATTATATGCAGCATGGGAAGGGCATGTGACTGAAGAGGACTGTAAAATAACATATGTTTAGTCCGAAACATATAGGTAGGGAGTAAGAAATGGATATTATTGAGAGGGTCTATAACACCTTGCTTTCAATTGAAAAAGAAGGCGCTCCGGGTGCAACTGCCGCCCAGATCGGGAAGGCCCTGGATATTGACCGTTCAAATGCCAGCAGGTATCTTAACCGGCTTTGGATCGAAAAGAGGATAGAGAAGCTTGAGGGCAGGCCGGTTTTGTTCAGGGCATCATGGGGGGACAGCGTTACGGCCGGATGTCTTCCGATACCGGATGATTCCCTGGATGGGATTATAGGGGCTAACGGCAGCCTGAGCACCTCAATACAGCAGGCCAAGGCTGCAATACTATACCCTCCCAGAGGGCTCCATACCCTGCTACTCGGAGAGACAGGCACAGGAAAGTCAATGTTTGCGGAGCTAATGTACAATTTTGCCGTTGAATCAGGCATGCTGCAAAAGGGGGCCCCCTTTGTACGATTTAACTGTGCAGACTATGCAGATAACCCTCAGCTTATTATGGCACAAATTTTTGGTGTCAAAAAAGGTGCATATACCGGGGCCGATAGAGACAGGGAAGGGCTGCTCAAGCTGGCTCACAACGGAATACTATTTTTGGATGAGATCCATAGACTGCCTCCCCAAGGGCAGGAGATACTGTTCACCTTTATAGACAAGGGTACCTTCAGACCGTTAGGGGAGACGGAGAGGCTTATTGGCTCATCGGTGCAGATCATCGCTGCAACGACTAAGGACCCCCATTCACATCTGTTGAAGACGTTCTCCAGGAGGATACCCATGACAATAACCCTGCCTCCCCTAAAAGACAGGGACCTTCAGGAAAGATACAAGCTTATCGAAATGTTTATAAAGGAGGAATCCGGACGTATTGCTCAGAGTATTTACATTAACAGGGATTCCCTGATATCATTTTTACTTTATGACTGTCCCGGAAACATAGGCCAGATGCGCAGCGACATACAGCTGTCCTGTGCAAAGGCATTTCTCAATTATAAATCCCAGGCAGAGAAGGATATAGTAATAAGACAGCAGGACCTTCCTCAAAATGTCAAGAGAGGACTTTTTAGGCTGCAGGATCACAGGAAAGAGGTAAATGACATACTTAAGGGCAAAGGTGATCTATTGGGATTTCACTACAAGGGAGACTATGATATTGTCTCTGAGGCCGAAGACAGCAGCGAAGATTTTTATGAAATAATAGAAAAAAAACTCGAATCCCTGGCAGGTGCGGGTATGGACAACAATGAAGTAAATCAGATGTTAAGTATGGAAATAGAAAGGCATTTCCAAAACTGCATGGGGGCCTTTCCCGAGGGTAAAAGCAGGATCGAGATAGCAAAGGCAATAGAACCTGATATTATAGAGGTTTCAAAAAATATAGTAAAATTTGCCGGGGAGAGGTTGAATAAGGAATATGATGAAAACCTTTACATTGCCCTGGCCCTCCATCTGCAAAACTGTATACAGAGGATAAAGGGCGGAGGCAGGATATATCATCCCAAGCTGAATCAGGTGAGGATCAATTATCCGGATGAGTTTCTTACTGCAATGGAAACAGCCAAAATAATAGATAACAGGTTCAAGGTAGAAACACCCCTGGATGAAATAGGATACATGGCAATGATATTGGCATCAAACCCCAACAAGTACGGCAAAGAACAGGAAGGGCGGGTAGGCATTCTTATAATAATGCACGGCAACTCTACTGCCAGCAGTATGGCGCAGACGGCAAACAGTCTTGCAGGGATCGAACACGCAATAGGCCTTGATATGCCTTTATCTCTTAAGACAGATGCAATGTATAAGCTTGTCAGAGAGCAGGCTCTTAAGGCAGAAAACGGAAAAGGGGTATTGTTTCTGGTAGACATGGGATCCCTGGTCAATTTCGGGGACATGATACAGGAAGAAACCGGCATATTGGTAAAAACCATAGATATGGCCAGTACTCCCGTGGCAGTAGAAGCCTGTATAAAGGCTTCCATGGGCCGGGAGCTTCCTGAGATATACCATTTCTGTACGGAGATCGGGAAACACAGAAAGTATGTGTCAAGGCGGGACAGAGAAGCACAAAAGGGAATTATTATTTCGGCCTGCTTTACGGGGGAAGGTGTGGCCGAAAGGCTGAAAAGAATTATAGAAGACAAGCTGGGAAACGTTGATAATATAGAAGTGATCTGCCTGAATATTTTGGACAGGCAGGAGTTTTTAAGCTCAGTGGGATATTACCGGACAAAGCACAGGCTTCTTGCAATTACCGGAACAATAGATGTAAGCATACCCGGGGTACCTTTTATATCCGCTGTTGAAATGCTAGGAGGCAGCGGAGCCGAAAGGATCGCATCAATAATTCAGGAGGAGGAGACATATACAAGGATCAAGAAATCCCTTAAGGAGCACCTTAATACCATTAATGATGAAAATATTGTTGATGATGTGCGTAACGCAATAGCCTCAATAGAGGCAGAAACGGACAGACAGATTGATAGTGAGGCAAGATCGGGAATTGTGCTCCATACATGCTTTATGATGGATAAAATAAAGTCCGGAGAGCACTTCACCGAATTTGAAGGAATCGACGACTTTTTTAATCAGTATGGAGATGAGATAGAGAATGTCAAAAAAGCGGTATCTCCTCTTGAAAACAAATATGGAATAAAAATCAGCGAAAATGAACTGGCATATTTGTGCAGGATGATCATTTCAAATTAATTACTGTGTAATGAATGTAAATAGTGTGCGATATTATTGCACACTATTTACATTTTTGCACTATTGCCATAAACAGTGGAAGTATTGGGGTTGCTTCTTTATACAGATATTTGTAAATTTTCTGACTTTTTTCATGTTGGTATCGATTTTGCATAATACATTAGTGTAAAGGAGGTAAAATATGAAAAGACTATCTGTTACAGTGAAAAGCAGAATGGGGTTGCATGCACGTACTGCCAGTATGCTTGTAAGCTTGGCACAACAGTTTGAATCGGATATAAAGATTGAAAAGGATGAAAAGGCAGTCAGCGGCAAAAGCATATTAGGGATACTAAGTATTGCCGTAAAAAACGGCGATCAGATATCTGTATCTGCGGAGGGTACGGATGAGGAAGCCGCAATCAGCGCATTGGATGAACTGTTCAATAGAAAGCTTGCGGCAGAATAAAAAAGTCCTAGAGGAAAGGAGGTAGGCATGAGTTACTATATAGGGATCGAAGGCGGGGGCACAAAGACAGCTGCCATGCTGGGGGGAAGCGGAAGAGAAATCATAGGCACGGCATTGGCAGGTGCTACAAACTATCACAGTGTTGGCGCAGAGTCTACCGGCGAAGAAATAAGAAAAATTTTCGATTTTTTCAAAAAAGAATATAACGTTGAAATGGGAGAAGTAGAAGGGGTTTGCTTTGGAGGAGCGGGGGTAGACTGCAGCGAGGATGAAAGACAGATAAGGCATAATTTTGATTCTCTGGGCTACAAAGGCAGGCTCCATGTATGCAACGATTCTGTGGTTGCTTTGGTGGGGGCCAATGGCTGCCACAAGGGGGCCATATTAATAAGCGGTACAGGGTCTGTGGGATATGGGGCGGATATAAACGGCGGACCCGTCAAGGTAGGAGGCTGGGGGCACCTGATTGACGATGCAGGTTCAGGTTATGCAATTGCAATAGGATGCCTGAAGAAAGTCATGGAGGACTATGACGGCAGGGGGCAGAAAACGCTGCTGTGGGATTGCGTAAAGGAAAGACTGAATATTTCTTATCAGGAAGAACTAATTCCTTTCGTTTATAATACCGCTACATATAAGCAGCATATAGCCAAATTGGCCACTTGTGCCCTGGAACTGTATGGGAGTGATAACGGGGCTGATGAGGTAATAGACAGGGCAATACATGATTTATGCAGAATGGTCATGGCATTATCCAATAGGATGAAGTTAAAGGAATTTTCCCTTGGGCTCGGAGGGAGCCTTCTTCTTAAATCAGAACTATTCAGAGGCCTTCTTGAGAAGTCGGTTAATGAACAGCTGCCCGGAGCAATGATCCACCTGCCCTATAAGGATGCAGTCTATGGAGCCCTTACAATAGCATGGGATCCGGACACTATAGGATCGGCCGGGAGCTCTGACTAATATAAAGGAGAAGAGAATTATGAAAAAAATAATGCTGGTGTGCTGTGCAGGCATGTCTACCAGCCTTTTAGTGACCAAAATGAATACGGCAGCAATAAGGCTGGGCACTCAGGCGGAGGTTTTTGCAGTATCTGAAGCCGATTCGAAAAATTACACAGATATAGATGTGGTCCTTTTGGGGCCGCAGGTCAGATATCTTTTGGGAAAAATGCAGGAGGTGATGAAGCCTAAGGGTATACCGGTAGCAGTAATTGATTCCATGAATTACGGCACAATGAATGGTGAGGCAGTCCTGAAGCAGGCCCTTGAACTCATGAAGGAATGATACTCGGGCCTTGCAACTGTAGACAAGTAACAATTAGTTAATTAAGGGGGTTTATCAATGAAAGGTATTGTCAGTTTTCTTGAGAAAAATTTTGTTCCCATTGCTGCCAAAGTTGGGGCTCAAAGGCATCTGGTAGCCATACGTGACGGTTTTGTCGCGATTATGCCGCTTATAATAGCAGGCTCTATGGCAGTACTGATCAACAACATGAACATTCCCGGATACCAAAAGCTTATGAGCAGTATTTTTGGCGGCAGCTGGACGGGCTTCGGCGGCACCATATGGTGGGGCACCTTCGCAATAATGTCCGTATTTATCGCTTTTACAGTAGCATACAACCTTGCCAAATCCTATGATGTAAATCCGCTTTCAGCAGGGGTTCTATCCCTTGCCAACTACTTCATGTTTATACCTCAGGCTATCAACGTAACAATCGGCGAAACTGTTGGTGATATTGCAGTTCCTGCAGAATTGGTCGGACAGCAGATAGGGGCATGGGGCAACATAAACTGGGGTTACACAAACGCAACAGCCCTTTTTGGTGCATTGTTAATCGCAATTGTGTCAACAGAGATATTTGTTAAATTATCCAAAACAGATAAGCTTATTATTAAAATGCCTGACAATGTTCCTCCGGCGGTATCGAGGTCATTTGCAGCCTTATTCCCGACGCTTATTACAATATCCGTAGGCGCACTGCTTGCACTCTTTATCAGCTTTACAAATACCGACCTCTTTACTGTTATAACCAGAACTATACAGGAGCCGATTGCCAGAGTTGGAAATACAATGGGAGCAGCTATTCTTATCGCATTTATGAATCACCTGCTCTGGTTCTTCGGACTCCATGGATCCAACATAATAGAGCCTGTCATGCAGTCAGTATATGTTCCGGCTGTAATGGCAAATGCCGAGGCAATTGCCGCAGGGCTGAAGCCGACCTTTATTGTGACCAAATCCTTCTTTGATGCCTTTGTATATATGGGCGGATCCGGTACGACAATTTGCCTGATCGCAGCCATTTTCACGGCAAGCAAAAGGAAGCATTACAGAAGCCTGGCAAATCTTTCTGTAGGTCCGGGGCTGTTTAACATAAACGAGTCCATGATATTCGGAATGCCTCTGGTATTGAATCCTGTGTTTGCAATTCCTTTCATATTTGTACCTGTGGTTTTGACTATAGTATCATACCTGGCAACGGCAATTGGCCTGGTTCCCCATACAATAGCAGCTATACCCTGGGTGGCTCCGCCAATTATCGGAGGCTTTCTTGCAACAGGAGGAAGCATAATGGGTGCGCTGCTGGCAGCGGTCAACCTGGTAATAGGCTTCCTGGTATATATGCCCTTTGTATTGATGGCAGAAAGGCTTGAGGATAAGGCCGGCAATAATGCTTTAACCGGGGTAGGGGAAACAAAGGCAATATAGGTTCAGGGTTTTGGCTACGGTAACTGCCGCTGTCCGGTAAAGGCAGCGGCAGTTATACTAATAAGCAAATTATGGGGGCTAATATGGGAAAACTGAAAGCAGCGGTGATCGGGGGAGGCAGGCAAAGAAAACTTGAGACAGTTGCAGCCCTTGCCCGGCGGATGTTTGCAAAAGCTCTCAGGACAATTCCTGTAATTCTCGATATATGCAAGGACATTGAAGAGTATGCTCCGAATGCATGGCTGATGCCCTTATCACAGGTATTACTACATGCCCGAAGAGATTCTGGAGGAAGAGCTCAAGAATGTAAGGGAGGGCAAGGGCACCAGAGCGGTACAGGTAATGAAGGTTGAAAAGGAACTATTTAGGATTTATAATGATACCAAAGAGGTGCATACTGTAAATGTTAGGAATAATGGGGCAATAAGCAGCCTTCCCGAAGACGCTGTTATTGAGGTAAATTATATTATGGGGAGCTTTGGTGCACGCCCTTTGGCAATAGGCAGGCTGGATGACAGGATAAACGGCCTTATACAGTCGGCAAAAAAATCCTTGACGATATATTAAGAAAAACAAAGAATATTTGCAGCATTTTATATATTAGCTATGTCTATCCTAAAATGTATTGGTAAAAAGCTGATTGGGTTCAGAATTTGTATTAAGGAGAGATACACCATGGAAACGACAATAGTCACAATAATATCACAAAGCGGGGATGCCAGAAGCTCATACATGGAGGCGATCCAATATGCCAAAGCCAACGACTTTGATAGTGCCGAAATATGTATGGGGGAAGCGGAACAAAAGCTTGAACTGGCCCATAAGGAACAGACAAAGCTGATCCAGGCAGAGGCGGGGGGGGATAAGGCTGACTTATCACTCCTTCTGGTACATGCGCAGGATCACCTTATGAATGCAGGAGTTGTCAGGGATATGGCAAGAGAATTAATTGATCTGTATAGGAAGGTCTTGGTGAAAAAATAACGGAGGAATGCTAAATGCGTGAGTTGGGGGTATCTGTTTATATCGGCAACGCAGAGCTGCAAAGGTACAAGGAATACTTGAGCGAAGCTGCAAAATATGGATTTGGCAGGATATTTACCTGCCTTATATCTGTCGGGGACAACAAATCGGAAGCTCTGAAGGAATTGAAGGAGCTTTCTGAATATGCAGGGATTCTGGGAATGAAAATGGTAGCAGATGTCACGCCGGAGATATTTTCTGAAATGGGGGCGTCATTTCACAATTTGAAGCCCTTTTATGACCTGGGATTGTATGGCATACGCCTTGACCTCGGTTTTACGGGCATTGAGGAAAGTGTCATGAGCTATAACGATTTTGGCCTGAAAATAGAGGTGAACATGAGCAATGGAACCAAATATGTAGACAATATACTGAGCTATAAGACTAATAAGGATAATCTTATAGGCTGTCATAATTTTTATCCCCATAGATATACAGGTATATCAAGGAAGCATTTTATGAAATGCTCAGAGCAATTCAAGGAGTACGGCCTTAGGACGGCGGTATTTGTATCCTCAGGATCAGCGGATTTTGGACCCTGGCCGGTGAAGGAGGGATTGTGCACCCTTGAAGAGCACAGGGATCTGCCTCTGGACGTGCAAGCTAAGGATCTCTTTAATACAGGGCTTGTTGATGATGTGATCATTGCCAACTGCTTTGCTTCGGAGGAGGAACTCAGGCTTCTCGGGGGGCTTGACAGGTATCTTCTGAGCCTTGGGGTCAAGCTTTATGAAGGGATTCCGGAGCTTGAGAAAAAGATAGTACTGGAGGAGCCTCATTTTTGCAGGGGCGATATGTCGGAATACATGATAAGGTCCACCCAGAGCAGAGAAAAGTATAAAGGATCCAAATTTGATGTTTTTAATGCAAAGCCAATAAAAAGAGGAGATATACTTATTGAAAGCTCCCTGTACGAGAGGTATGCCGGAGAGCTTCAGGTAGCATTGAGGGATATGGAGAACAGCGGGAGGACAAATGTAGTTGGACATATATGCCAAGAGGAGCTTTTCCTTTTGGATCAGATAGAGCCCTGGCAAAAGTTTAGATTTGTCGTAAAATAGCGGCCGTAAGGATTGTGAAAAGGTTGTAAAGGGTGATTTTGTAAAAGTAATGAAAAGGTTGTAAAGGGTGATTTTGTGAGAGCAATAATAAATGCAAATGTTATAATGGACAATAATGTATTTGAGAGATATTCGGTGCTTTTCGATGAAAAAATTCGCAAAATTGGTGAGGACACGTCGATAAGCACAGAGGGAGCGGGGGAGATTACAGATGCACGGGGAAGATATTTGTCTCCCGGATTTATTGATTTGCATATTCACGGCTGCAACGGAAGCGATACTATGGACGATAATGACGACAGCATCAGAAACATCAGCAGGAGCCTTGTTAGAACAGGCGTAACATCCTTTCTGCCGACAACATTGACTATGGACCTAAGTGCAATTGAAGGGGCCCTAGATCGTATAAGGGAACTTATGGATCATGGACCCGGGGCTGAAATTCTGGGCTGCCATCTGGAGGGCCCCTTTATAAACAAGGAGTATAAGGGTGCGCAGGAAGCCAGATATATACAAACCCCCGATTTTAGTAAAATCGAGAGGTTTTTGGATGTAATTAAGATAATAACCCTTGCCCCGGAATATCAAGGTTCCGGAGAATTTATAGAAAACTGCCTGAAGCACGGAATAGTGGCTTCCATGGGGCATACCGGAGCCGGCTATGAGCAGGCAATGGAGGCTATAGAAAAGGGCGCAGGTCATATCACCCATACATTTAATGCTATGAGCCCTTTACATCACAGGGATCCCGGAGTAGTCGGGGCTGCGATGGACAGCTCCGTCAGCTGTGAGTTGATTGCCGACAACATACACGTACACCCGGCGGCCCAGAGAATACTCCTTAAGGCAAAGGGGATAGAAAAAATAATACTTGTCACCGATGCAATGAAGGCATGCATGTTAAAGGATGGGGTGTACAACCTGGGAGGGCATACCGTAATAGTCAGGGGGGACGAGGCAAGGCTCAGATCGGGTAAGCTGGCAAGCAGCGTGCTTACGATGAACAAGGCATTAAAAAACTTCCGGGCAAATACCGGGATAAGCATTGCTGATGCAGTCAGGACCGCTGCCTCTAACCCGGCGGAGGTACTGGGAATAGGGGACAGGAAAGGCAGTATAAAGGAAGGCAAGGATGCCGATATGGTGATTTTTGATGATTCCTTTAATGTTTATGAGACATTTGTAAAGGGGAAAAGGGTTTACTGTACCTGTTGATGTATAAAAGTATTTGTACATGGCGTAACATTGCGGATATGTGGGGTGCTGCAGCTAGTGAAATACTATAGGTGCATGGGATACTGCAGGCAAATCGGAATACTGCCGGCATTCAGGATATTGCAGCCGAGTGAAATACTGTTTATATAGAATGTTTAGCGTAGGGATTTTTAACATAAGTCCGAATCTGAGGACGGATGACAAGGGGGATATTACATGGAAAAAGGCTTGGCAGTGTCCCCGGGTATTGGGATAGGCAAGGTTTATATTATTAGCGAACCGGATATCATAATAGATAAAAATACTATCGGTGCAGGTAGTATTGCGGAAGAATCGGGAAGACTGCGGGAGGCCCTTGAACTCTCGGCGGGGCAGCTTCGCGGGATACATGATGCTGCGGTGAAGAGGGGAGAGCCGGAAAAAGCCGGGATAATGGAAGCACAGCTGATGATGCTTGAGGATCCTGTGCTTGTTGAGCAGGCAGAAGAGAAAATACGCAGCCTCGGGATAAAGGCGGAGTATGCCTTTTCCTTGGCCATTGACCGGCAGATATCTATTTTTGAAGGAATCGAGGATGCTTATATAAGGGAAAGAATAAATGATGTAAGGGATATAGGACTTAGAGTTTTAAAGAATCTTACAGGAGTATTTGCAAAGGACATTACTTTAATTGATGAGGAAGTAATACTAATTGGCAAGGAGATCACCCCCTCCCAGATGGCGGCTGCAGATTCAATATTTGTCAAAGGCATAGTTTCCGAAACAGGGGGCGCCGCCTCACATACTGCTATTATGGCAAGGAATGCCGGAATACCTGCAGTAATGGGAGTAAAGAATATAGCAAGAATAGCCGGGGAAGGACAAATAGCTGCCGTTGACGGGACAACGGGCACCGTAGAATTGGACCCTGACGAGGATAGGTTGATACTGCTGAATGAGAGAATAGAAAGCGATCGGAGGCTGAAGGAAGAGCTGATGATACTGAAGGATTCGGATACGGTGACTCTTGACGGAAAGTCAATAAGGCTGGAGTGTAATGTGGAAGGGATGGAAGGGGTCAAAAGAGCCGTTGAGGTTGGAGCGGAGGGGATAGGCCTGTACCGCACTGAGTTTTTGTTTATGGACAGAAACAGTATGCCCAATGAAGAAGAGCAGTTCAATGCTTACCGGGAAGCAGCAGTCGGAATGGCAGGCAAGCCTGTGGTAATAAGGACCCTGGACATAGGGGGCGACAAGAAAATCGCTTATCTGGGACTTCCTGAGGAGGAAAACCCGTTCCTTGGGTTTAGGGCTATAAGGCTATGTCTGGAAAGGCGTGATATATTCCGAACTCAGCTTAGGGCTATTTTGAGGGCAAGCGCCTATGGGAAACTGAAGATAATGTTTCCTATGATAGCGACCTTAGGAGAGCTGAGAGAGGCAAAGGGAGTGCTGGAGGAGGCGAAGAGGGAACTGGAGCTTGAAGGCGTAGATTATGATAAGAACATTGCTGTAGGAATAATGGTAGAGGTTCCTTCCGCAGCAATAATTGCCGATCAGCTGGCAAGGGAGTCGGATTTTTTCAGTATAGGAACCAACGACCTGACACAGTATACCCTGGCCGTTGACAGGACCAATGAACATGTAAGCTACCTTTATAACAGCCTCGACCCTGCAGTGATACGCCTGATTGCGGCTGTAACGGAGGCAGGGCACAAAAATGGTATACCTGTAGCCATTTGCGGCGAGCTGGCAGGAAAGCCGGAAGCTGCGCTGCTGCTTCTGGGCCTGGGACTGGATGAGCTGAGCATGAGTCCAGCAATGATACTTAAGATCAGAAAGATTATAAGCTCTGTCAATTGGGAACAGATAGAGTGCCAGGTGCGCAGGTTATTAGGTTATTGAAGGAACACACCTTTTATGGTATAATATGGGATAGACATATTTCGTGAAAGGTGTGTTTTTATGGCAAGAGCATTGAGGGAAGAGTATAAGGGTGGAATATATCATGTTATAGCAAGAGGCAACAATAAAGAGTATATCTTTAGGGAAAGCATAGACAAGGGATATTTTATTAAACAGATGAAAGAATGTAGCGCAGCTATGGGGTATAGGGTATACGGCTATGTATTGATGGACAACCATTATCATATAATAGTACAAACTTTAGACAAGAAGCTGCAGGAGGTAATGCATCAGATAAATAATAAATACAGCAAGTACTTCAACGGGAAGTATAAAAGAGTAGGACATGTATTTCAAGGCAGGTATAAGGCGGTATCGGTGCAGGATGAAAGATATTTGCTGAAGCTATTAAGATATGTACATCAGAATCCTGTGAGGGCACGAATTTGCAAGAAGGTCGAAGATTACAAGTGGAGCAGTGATATATATTACAGAAAGAACATCAAAGGCATTGTGAATACTGGCATAGTATACGAAATGCTAGATAAGCATATAGGCAGTGCTATAGAAAAATACAAAGATTTTATGGATGAGCCTGAAGAAGAGAATTATAGCAGAATGGATGCAATTGGTGATGAAGCATATCAAATAATGTGTTTAAGCCGAAAGGAAGAAAAGCCAAGAAGAAGGCTGGATGAAATATTATTTGAAACTGGAATAACTTTAAGAGCATATGAACAGATAAAAGCAGGTTCGAGAAATAGAGAATTGACAGAATACAAGTTAAAGTACGCAATTGAAGCGAAAGAGCATCATTATACCTTGAAAGAGATCGGTGAGAATATTGGAATGAAAGCAGTATCGGTAAAGAATATGTTGGACAGATATTGTGGCATAGAATAACCTGATAACCTGCGCACCTGGCACTTATTAAAGCCCCGGGAGAAATCTCGGGGCTTCACTTTTACTAGGCAACAGGGAGACCATGACAGATGCAACGGGGACAAGCACCTATGAAGACAAGCACCTATTGGAATGAAAGCAGTATCGGTAAAGAATATGTTGGACAGATATTGTAGTATATAACCTAATAACCTGCGCACCTGGCACTTATCTTACAGATTAGTGATATTATTTTAATGGTTTATTTCTGATTATTAGATAATATAGCTGGAGGCACCTGTGTTTGATAAGAATTATATAGACAGCATAGAGCAGCGTGTTTTTGCTGAGGGGCTGGCCTTGCATGAAAAAGGGAATAAGATAGTTGGTGTTTATTGTGCTTTTACACCAAAGGAAATTATTGCAGCTTCAGGGGCAATACCGGTGGCTCTATGTGCAGGAGACAATAAGCCCATTGAGGCCGGCGAAAAGCATCTTCCAAAGAATCTGTGCCCACTGATAAAAGCAAGCTACGGGTTTGCATTGACCGATACATGCCCGTATTTTCATTATTGTGATTTTCTTCTTGCTGATGCTACCTGCGATGGTAAGAAAAAAATGTTCGAGTTGCTGGGGAGAATAAAGTGGCTGCATCTTATGCAGCTTCCGCAGACATACGAAACAAGAGAAAGCTATGAATACTGGCTTGGTGAGTTTTATAGAATAAAGGCTGTTATTGAGGAAAAGACAGGAGTAGAAATAACGGATTCTGCACTTAGGAAACAGATTAAATTGTACAATAAGATGCGCAGTACGATTAATAAGGTATTCTCATTGAATAAAGGAGAATACCCGCTTTTGTACGGGTATGAGCTGGATAACATAACAGGCTACAACGGTTTTGAGGTAAATCTTCAGAATAGAGCAGAAGAAATGGAGGAGGCAATAGAATCAATACAAAAGAGAGCCTTTGACAGCAGCTTCATAGATTCGGTGAAAAACAAGGCAAGAATTCTTATTACAGGTTGTCCGACAACAAATAAGAAGGTATTGGAGCTTATTGAGAGCGGTAATGCGATAGTTGTCGCAATGGAAAACTGCGGAGGCTTGAAGACTGTTGGTGATCTTGTTGATGAAACAAAAAAACCCATGGAGGCATTGGCAGAGACATATCTGAGTGTTGCTTGTCCATGCATGACTCCCAACACAAAAAGACTGGATATTATAGGCAAAATAATTGATGAATACCGGATAGATGGTGTTGTTGAGCTTGTTTGGCAGGGCTGTCATACTTACAATATTGAAGCTTTTCAAGTTAAAGAGTATGTGACCGGCAAATGCAATAAACCATATATACAGATAGAAACTGATTATTCGGAAAATGACAGAGGTCAGATTAGAGTGAGGATAGAGGCATTTATCGAAATGCTCTCATAGGAATATCTCATACTGATTTTTTAGATTAAGCTATCTATGAAATAAGCAATAATTAAAAATTTAAGGGGGAAAGAGAATTGAAGAGAATCATATCATTAGTTTTGGCTTTGGTTTTCATATTATCATTAACATCTTGTGCAAAGCCGGAAGAACCTGCAGAGGCTGCAGCGGCGGAGCCGGCTGCTCAAGCAGAAAGTAAGACAGAGGAGTTTCATATTGCAATAATAACACCCACACTATCTACAAGTGAAGATGAATTCAGGGGCGGAGCTGCTATGGTTGTGAAATACCCTGATATAGTAAAGCATGTTACACTGCCTGAGAACTTTGAGACTGAGCTTGAGACTTGTATAAGCACTATAGTGGCGCAATCGGATGATCCTCTTATGAAAGCTGTAATCGTATCATCGGGTCAATCCGGTTTGATTCCGGCATTTCAGCAGATAAAAGAGAAGAGGCCTGATATTTTAACAATAACAGCCCCTATATTTGATGATCCTGTGATGATGTCAAAGTATATAGATTTGAATCTTGATACAGACTGGGTTCAAAGAGGTATAACGATACCCACAAAAGCAAAAGAAATGGGAGCAAAGACTTTCATACATTATTCCTTCCCGACTCATCTGGCAAAGCCTTTGATAGCCCAGCGCAAGGATATGATGAAGGAAACCAGCGAGAAGATTGGATTGGAGTGGGTTGAGGTTGTGACTCCGGATCCGCAGACAGGGTCAGGTCCTGCAGCTATGCAGCAGTTTTTAAGAGAAGACTTGCCCAGGCAAATAGCCAAATACGGCAAGGACACTGAAATATTCGGCACGAATTGCCCTATGTACGACGTAATAATTGATGAAGCCTTAAAGCTTGGTTTTATAGTAGCTGAACAATGCTGCCCAACACCTACTCAGGCATTTCCTCAGGTGCTGGGGCTTGAAATCTCGGTAGAGGATTCTACCAATTATGATAAAATAAACGATATGATAAGAGAAAAGGTAAAGGAAAGGGGAATGGCAGGAAGGCTATCAGGCTGGCCTGTACCGGTATCAGTATTCCTTCCTGAATACTCAGTTGAGATTGCCAAAAAAGCAATAGAGGATAAGGATTTTAATATAAAGGATGCTAAGGTT
>CAYURW010000057.1:0-17256 GCA_964447145.1 uncultured Clostridiaceae bacterium | reverse complement strand
TGCTCTGTTGGCGTCATCATTTTCAAGGAAGGGTATCATTGCAGTTGCAACGGATACAACCTGCTTTGGAGATACGTCCATATATTCAACCTCCAAATTCGGAACTATAACTATTTCATTTGCATCCCTTGCCGTAACCCTTCTATTTACAAACCTTCCCTCTTCATCAAGAGGTTCGTTTGCCTGTGCAATTACATACTCGTCCTCTACATCGGCAGTAAGATAGACTATTTCGTCGGTTACGCATTTTTCCCCGCTGTCGTCAGTCTTGACAAGCCTGTAAGGAGTCTCTATGAATCCGTATTCATCTATTTTCGCATAGGTGCTCAGGGAGCCTATAAGGCCTATGTTCGGTCCTTCCGGAGTCTCTATGGGACACATCCTGCCATAATGGGAGTGATGCACATCTCTAACCTCAAATCCCGCCCTCTCCCTAGACAGCCCCCCCGGTCCAAGAGCAGACAACCTTCTTTTGTGGGTGAGTTCCGCAAGGGGATTGGTCTGGTCCATAAACTGCGACAGCTGGGAGCTCCCAAAGAATTCCTTGACGGCCGCTGCAACAGGCCTGATATTGACAAGCTGCTGTGGTGTGACTACATCAATATCCTGGATCGTCATTCTTTCCTTGACTACTCTCTCCATTCTGGACAAACCTATCCTGAACTGGTTCTGTAGAAGTTCTCCAACTGATCTGAGCCTTCTGTTGCCAAGGTGGTCTATATCATCAGTATTTCCGATACCTTGCGCAAGGTTGATATTATAGTTGATAGAAGCAACTATGTCATCGATTAGTATATGTTTTGGTATAAGGTCCTTAAGCCTGTTTTTGATCTCTTCCTTGATCTCATTTTGTTCGCTGAATTTTTGAAGTATCTCATCCAATACCGAAAGGTTGACATATTCCTTAATATTCAGGTCCGATATGTCAAAGCTTAGATATTTATTTATATCAACGGTATTATTGCCCAATATCTTGACTGTTCTGTCTTCAATTATCACATATACTTCATTTACACCTGAATTCTGGATAGCTACGGCCTTTTCTCTTGTGATTTTTTCATCAGCTTCCGCAATAATTTCACCCGTTCTGGGATCAACTATATTTTCGCCGAGCTTTTGGCCGGTGATCCTTTGGGTGAGGCTTAGCTTCTTATTAAACTTATATCTGCCGAACTTGGCAAGATCATATCTCTTGGCATCAAAAAAAAGTACTTCCAGCAGAGATCTGGCGCTTTCAACGGTTGGGGGTTCTCCGGGCCTCAATCGTTTGTAAACCTCTAAAAGCCCCTCTTCCTCAGACTTAGCCCCATCCTTCTGCAGGGTAGCTTTTATCCTTTCATCCTCCCCTAGTTTGCCGATAATCTGTTCATCGGTGCCAAAGCCTAAAGCTCTTAAAAGAATGGTGATCGGGATTTTTCGGGTTCTATCGACTCTCACCCAGAATATATCATTTGAATCTGTCTCATACTCCAGCCAGGCGCCCCTATTAGGTATCACTGTGCTTGAGTATAGTCTTTTCCCTGACTTATCAATAGTTTCAGAATAATAGACTCCCGGCGATCTAACCAGCTGGCTTACTATGACTCTTTCAGCACCATTAATAATGAAGGTGCCCGTATCTGTCATCAAGGGAAAATCGCCCATGAAAACTTCCTGTTCTTTGACTTCATTGGTCTCCCTATTGATAAGCCTGATTTTTACCTTTAAGGGAGCAGAATATGTAACATCCCTTTCCTTGCATTCTTCTACCGAGTACTTTGGTTTTCCGTCCAGTGAGTAGTCAACAAATTCCAAAATAAGATTACCTGTGTAGTCCTGAATCGGTGAGACATCGCTGAAAACCTCTCTGAGACCCTCCTCAAGAAACCAGTTGTATGAGTTTTTTTGCACTTCTATCAAGTTAGGCATATCCATCACTTCGTCTATACTTGAATAGCTGACTCTCTGGTTTCTTCCGGCGGAGATAGTATGAACCTGCATAAAGTCTTTCACCCGGTGTATCGGCATAAAGTCATTCACCCCTTAAATTTAAATAAATTAAAATAGCCAAAAGCATATAATCCCGAAAAAGCATCGCTTTTGGTTTGTTTATGAGACTAAAGCATACCTATTTTAATATTGCCTTTAATTACTATCCTTATACAAACCCGTTGTATTTTGAAAAGAAGCAACTTCTACAATGCAATATATAATGTTAACACACTAACAAATGGCTGTCAAGCATATATCTAGAAATTTGTTCGCAAAATTTCGTTATTTTTTTCAACTCAATTGACATAGTAAAGGCGGCTTACCTAAGCCGCCTTTATGCCCATTACTATAATAAGATAGGATACTGCCGATAATACTGCAGCAATGATCACTTCACACTTCTCAAAGACCCTGTGCCTCATTTCCTGCAGTACAATTGCATTCTTTATCATTACAAGCTTATGCTGTATATCTTCCACCCTCTGATACCTGTCCTCAGGGTCTTTTTCAATACACCCTGAGATTATTTTGTCTATTTTGGCTGTATTCTTGTCCTTCTTATGCTTTGAATCATTTCTCCCTCTGCCTGGCAAATACCCATGCAGCAGTTGGTGCATTGTCACCCCCAGGTTGTATATATCTGTCCTCTGGTCTGCCTCTCCCCCCCTTATTAATTGTTCGGGGGCGGCATACGCACCGGTCCCTGCAATAAATTCTTCCCTCGCCCCACACCTGCGAAATTCCTGTGATATTCCAAAATCGATCAGCACCAGACGATTGCTTTGGGACAGTATTACATTTGCAGGTTTCATATCCTTATAAATAATGGGATTTGGCCTGATGCTGTGCAAATACCCTAATATATCGCACAATTCAATAAACCAGTCAACAATCCTTTCGGGGTCGAAGCTTCCGTATCGACGGAGAAGCCTGTCCAGGGTATTTCCCTCTATATCGCTTTCCACAATAAAAAGCCCCTGTTCATTGCGGAACACATCTATAATTCTCGGAAGGCTCAGATGGTGAAGTTTTTTGAGGATTTCTATTTCAGATATGGTTTTATCATTTATTCCTTTAACCGGTATATGCTTTACGGCTAATCTGTTTCCAAGTTCTACATTGGTACACAGGTAGACAGCTCCAGTCCCACCCTTGCCCAGGAGCTTTTCAATCCTATATTTATTATTCAATATGCACCCTGTTTCCATATTATATATCTCTCTTATTTCTCATGGGCGAGGGGGATGGTATCATCACAGGGAATCCCCTGGTCAGCAATGCCAAATGCCTCACAGCCCCCTGTCAATTTGAATGTTATTATTTCATTGGGGCCCTGGCCCCTCTTGTTTGCTTTTTTCCTATATTTTCTGACTATATGGAGGGTTAGAAGAATATTCAGACCCAGGGTTAAAAGTCCAATAGAAAGATATATGCAATGGAGTCTCAATACAGCACCCCCCGCTGCCGGAAAATATATTCAAGGTCGGAAAACTTTATTCTATCGTTGCTTTTTATTGCCCATTCCTTATTGCTTGGGATCCTTACACCGTTAATATAAGTTCCGTTTTTGGAATTTAGGTCTCTAATGTGATAACTTCCCTCGGCTAAGAATATCTCTGCATGGAGCTTTCCTATGGTGTTGCCTTTCATAACATAGTCTGCCATGCTGTCAAGCCTCCCTATTATGAATTTGTTTTTACTGATTATTATTTTTTCTGCCCTATTATCTCCTATACCCTCTAGATATGGATAATTGTCAGAAGGGTTATCGGGCACTATTACAGTATCGGAGGCCCTTAGAATGTCTGGGGTTTGGAATCCTCCCGAAGGTATGCCTTTCCCTGAAGATGCGCCTTCCCCTAAAGGTGCGCCTTGCTCTGGAGATACGCCTCGCCTCATAAATGTGTTTCTTTGTTGTTCACTGCACCTTTCATCCCTAACTCCTGCTTTTGGCAGCATCCTTTTGGTTATTAGAACATCTGCCGCCGCAGCTATAATAAGCACACCCGCAATGGACATCCTATCTCCTATCTTCTTTGATGCCATAAACAGGCATGCAGAAACTACTGTTATAACTACAAATATTTGAAAAATCACCAGCCCTTGCATTTTTATTTTTTTGACTGATTTCCCTATTCTTTTATCTGCTGAGCCGTCACTAACAGGGGTGCTAATACTTACAGTCTGTTCTCTATTGATCTGCGGCTCTTCATTTTCCACCGTCTCCTTGAAGCTGTATAATCCGCTATTATCCTTCAAATCAGTGAGCAGCCTGTTAAAATCGGCCAAGCTGGACAAGCCTGTTTTTAGACAATTTAATAGCCTCTGTATATAGTTATCGTTTTCACTGTAGTCAATATTGGCGGCATTAACTACAATATCTTTAATAAAAGTACCCAAGACCTTCATTGTATCCCTGTGCCCGGGTGTTGGAATATATACAAATGAGATTTCTGCCGATGCAGGATTAACATAGATGAGGTTCGGATCAATTACATAGCTCGAAAGGTCCAGTAAATAATTCGAATGCATGATAAGGCCCTTAACAATGCTTTTTAGCAAATCCAGCAATTCTTTTTTGTTAAGGGCTTTTCTTTCTAAATACTGTAACAGAGATATCTTGGACGTAATATCATAATATATACTGACATTATCGTTTTCACGTCGAATATGAAAGGGTAAAAATGCAGAATTGGGATTCTGACATATTATTTCTGTCTGATGATTAAACAGCTTGATATCATTATTTAACTTCAATACCAGATAGCTGTGGCTGGAATCATTTTCAAAACCATATTCAAAGGTCAAACCGAAATCCTTGTCCATTAATTTACCTCCTGGCAAGCGGATTCTGTCCGCATTATGAAAATCAGCATCGGTTTAATGCTAAAAGCTTAAATTGAGAGGCCTGCATATTTTGCATGGGGTATAGCCTCTACCTGTGGCCTCCCCGATTTCTACGGGTATTCTGCTTTTTCGGAGGTACCTGCAATCCCCCCTGTGATAACGGATGCCTGTCCTGGTAATATACACTATTTCAGCTTCCGTCCCGAGATCAAGGCCTTCGTCCTTTTCTGTCAGTACTCCGGAGCTGCCCTTGATCCATCCCCTCTCTACGGCCGTATGTACCATTTTTATATCAATAGACCTGAAAAAAGGGAGTTTGATACTATAATCATACTCCAGCTGCAGCACAACATCGTCATTGCAAAAGTCTTTTCCGGGTGTAAGCCCAAGACTTTCATACACTATACTGTCTGACCTTGTATTGTATTCTTCCTTGCCCTGAGGGAATTCTGCAATCCGCAGCCTTATATTTTCAGGATCTATCATAGGACTTTGCAGGTTCCCTTTAATGAGAGCCCCGGCAATTGCATATCTAGCAGCAGACTTAATATTCCAATATGATGGTTTTATTACGTCAATTGCGCTCCCTATAATTCCTTTTCTGTAATCCTTTATTATGTCTTCAAGAGTAGAAGCAACATCCGTCCCTTTTGGGCCATCCGCTACAATGAGATTCAAAAGACTTCCAGAATTGCCCCCGGTCAGCTTTTTCTCCAATTTCTCAAGTTCTTCCTCAATAGTCGGTATTTTTGCCTTTCCGAACTCTTGTATTTTTTCATCTTCCATTTCATTGATAAATGAAATAGGATATGCCGCTGCAGCAATTTCTTTTGCAGACTCGTTCACTGCATAATCAAGCAGCATTCCCGTACAAGTAAATTTTATGAATGCAAGGAGAAGAAAAAATAAGCTAAGAAAAACCGGAAGTATTACGCAAGACTCTACCGTAATTGAACCCTTTGACTGCAAATAACGATTATATTTCCACAATTGTACTCACCCTAATAACCCACATATATTTGTTTCTGTATAATGTATCTTCCCATTTCAAAGTCGCCGGGCATCAACCTATCGATTTTGAGCAGCGGAAGAAAGAATAGATTTACCCTGGCCTTCAAAGTGACCAATGCTACGGTGCTGTAATCACTAAGCCTGAAATCAGATCTTGCAAGTCCCGTATCCGCATCTATAGCCTGCTTTATATTTACCTGCATAAGCTGTCTTGCTTTTCTTAGTATTTCTTCCTCGGGCTTCATCATAAGCAGAATCTTCAGGTGATCTGAATACTTTAGTTTAATTGCTGCAAGGCTTTTAGGGCAAATAGAGACACCCTGTCCGCTAAGCATATTGATCATATCCAGGCATGAATCCAGGGCTCCTTCAATTAAGGCAAAAGCTAGTCTCTGAGGCGGAAATACTATAATGCTGTGTATGAAGCTGTCAATGGTGTCGATGGCAAATCTAAGGGCCCATACCTGCAGGAGCACATTAGTGACAACGTAGTATTCCGTATTGTTGAGCTTTGTGTATGTTCCTGCCGTGTCTGACCCGCTTATAATATACTCTACTTCACCTTTCTTAAAAAAATGTCCCCGCTCTGTTTTAGAAGTCAAAAAAGTGAATTTATCCATTACATATTCAATTGTGTTTATTTTTTCTGCAGCACCCGTCCCTGCATCTTCAATGATCTCCACAAGCTTTTTTATGTTTTTGAGCACAATGTCATTGCTTTTCTCTGCATCCTCTTCCTTCATTGATGAATTGTACGGTGCTTCCTCGTCCATAACCCCTATGTTCTCCACGATAATTGCATTTCCACCGTCAAACTCTTCTTCTGTAATAAGCCACTCTTTCTCTATTCTCCTTAGTAGCGATTTTGAAATATCCCCCTTTATTTGACTTATTTTTTCCTTTAGCTCTTCCATTCTTTTCTCTTTCTGGGGTTCTGCTTCTCCTTTCAGGCTATACCCATCAAGGCAAAATGTTTCATATTTCATTTTCAGTTTAGATATTTCGCTTTCTATTCTATTTTCCAACTGTCCAATCTCTTCTTCAACTTCATCTATCTCACACTCTATTTCGTCAATTTCCTCCCTTATACCATCCCCTTCATCACAGGAAGAATCATCTCCCTCTTCTATTTTTGACAGCTTCTTTTCCAGTCTTCTTAAACGATCCTTCAATTCGCTCAGTTCCTTGTTTAAAGCTTTCAATTCATACTTCATAGGTTTAATAATAAGGAGGGTATTGTTTGTCTCCTCCAGGCATTTTTTGAGTTCAGGAGCAAGGGTCCGGCAGTTATCCTTTATATTTACAAATTCTTGTGATTGGTTTTCAATGCATTGGGCTTCCTTTGCCTTGTTGTTGGTCTCCTCCCTGCTTCGATTGTATTGCTCCAGAAGGCCCTCACCATTCACGTCGGATATTGAATTGCTGATTGTCAAAGCCTCTGAGAGATCATTCTTCACTTCTTCCAACTTTTCTGCACTTAAGTTGACGATTTTATTCTTAATCCCTCCAAGCTTTGCATTTACACTATTTGCTTTTGCCCTAAGCTCTTTTGCCTTACCTCTGGTTGTTTTCTCCCCCTCTGCAAAGCTAACCTTTTTATCCAGTTTTATGTTTTTCAGTTGTTCTATTAAATTTTCCATAACATTAATAGGTGTTCTGTACTTCATATATTCCTGAATCTGCTTTTTGAAGGCCTCGCCTTCAAGCAGGCTTTCAAAACCCTGAACCCCTATGTCCTCTCGATAAACCATTATATTTATAAAATTGATTCCCCTGTGCCGCTCCTTCAAGTTTATGCTTAAATACCGGTAAAGGTTGTCCTTTACATTATCCGCGGTAACATTTACTCCATATATTCCATAGCCTCCCGTAAGCTCGCCGTCATAGCCCGCTAACACAGATCTGGCAGAGGAATTAAGCGCACCCTGCACTCTGCGTTCTGCGGCTGCAATCCTGGCAATATCTATCATTACTCCTGCAAAAACTATCAGAGACATAAATATTATCGCAAGGAAAACTGTAATAGCACCTTTTTGTTTCTTTCTGCAACCTCCACACAAATTCATCCGCCGGCCCCCTTATCTTAATAGATTTAATTTTTGACTTCTGACTTTACCTTGTCAAATATCCCCCTCAGATTGACCTCTTCTCCTAACCGTTTAGACAGTTCAAAGACCAGGTCGACATTTCTTATAAACTCATCGGGTTCCACCACCTCCGCTGTTGACGCAGCACTCAGAACCAGGGTATTCTTTCCGTCAAAAAATTGTTTCAGGCCGCCAAAGGGAACTTTTATCTCCTGTATGACTTCGACGGTAAGCCTTCCTCTCAGGGCATTATTTGTGAATATAATTTTTACCTTTGTTTTATCAGGTTTGATCATAAAGCTGTCGATTTTTTTTCCTAATGCCTCTCCTATTTTCTTAACCTTCTGTCCGGGCAAATCGTTCCCGGCATCTATTCTGCATATCAGCCCCGGCTTCCCGTCAATACCGTCAACTCTTTCAAGGTATCCCTCATATGTCTTGTCTGAGAGGAGCAGATTGTTAAAAACTCTATAACCTAAGGGAGCTTTAGCCATTTTTGCATTTACTCTCCCGTCTTCCATTCTCTTTCTTCCGTCCGGCCAAAACTCCGCCCCCTGCTGGGCAGCGAAGGAGACTGCGTTTATAAGGCATGCCTTTTGCTGCATGTACATAAACATAAACATTGATGCAGCTATTGATAGCATAATTGTCACAAACACCAGAGAGGCCTCTATTGTATAGCTTCCCTTTTCATTTCTTAGTTCCCCCAAGAATCACCACCTCCATAGGGTTTTCTACGGCTATTTTGGTGTGGGTGCTGCATTTTCTATAGCCTCAACATTTGGCGCAGTATCGATAAAATTGCTGATGACCTTTGTCACATAGGCAGTGATCGATTTTCTGAAAAGGAGTGCTATGCCTATAAGTATTGCAATGATCACCACGATTTCCACCGTACTTATTCCATCCTCTTCCGTTATCAGTCCTTTAATTGTCTTAAGCATTTCCCAACCCTCCAAATAATTAATATGTATTATTGTTCAGCGGCCTTTGCCACATTCTATAAATACTTCAGCTGCATAACAGCCGGAAGCAAAACAATAACAAGTATCCCTACAAACATTATCATAAGGGGGAGTATCAGCTTGGTCGAGGCTTCTTCTCCAAGTCTTTTTGCCATATTCTTCCTGAGCTGCCAGCATTCGTTTGATTGGAGCTTCAGTAAAGAGACCAATTCTCCGTTTCCCTTCCTGAGGTTTTGAATGATCAATGTAACAAACTTAGTAATTTCTCTTACTCTGCACCGTCTTGCAAAATCTTCGTAAGCTGCCGTTTCGGACTTGCCGTTCCTTATCTCAAGATAGGTAACATTAAGTTCTTCATAAAGAGGAGTCATATTTCCCCTGTCTCCGACAATTCTCTCCCAGGCCCTGGGCACAGTCATTCCCGCATTAATAAGAAGCACAAGTTTGTTTAGGAAATCCGGAAAGTCATATTGTATGTAAAAGTTCTTCCTTTTGATTCTTTCGCAAAGCTTTCTATCCGGGGCATAAAAAGCAATAATCAATGTTGTAAAAGCAAATACCATATAACCTATATCAAGCTTATCCGGCAGGGTTCCCAATAAAGTAACCGCTAGAACAACAGCGATCATATTCACTGTCTTCTCTGCAATATAGAATCTGAGCCTGCCTTTAACATCTCTAACCCCATAAAGCTCTGACAGCTCTATTGCCAATTTCCTTTCATACCCGCTGAAACGGCCCGATATAATTTTATCTGTTATAAACAGAGCGGAGGGCATTATAATTGCATTCAGTCGATCCCTCTTACCGGCCGACTTACAAAATTCCGCATATTTGTTTTTTGTGTAGAAATGCAATAATCCCAAAGCCAGAATCTCAACCGGAAAAATCAATATCATTGACTATACCTCAATATCCATAAGTTTTTTTGATATAATAAATGCAAGTACAAAGAGCAATAGTGAAAAAGTCATTACCGCCCTTCCAAGGGGTTCAGAGAATACCGGCGACATGAATTCTTCGGCTCCGGCGGAAAGCAGCAGAATAATAAGGGGAGGCATAAGATTAAGGACTTTATATTCCAGCCTTTTCTCCGTCAGCAGCACATCAATTTCCTGTTTTACATCGATTTTTTCACTGATTATCTCTGAGGCATTCTTGACAACCTGTATCAGATTGCCCCCGGTACGTTTACATATTATAAAAACATCCGTAAAATTCTTGATGTCCTCCAAATGGGACCTTTCTGCAAAATCTGTCAGAGCCTCTTCTATAGTCTCGTTCATCTCTATTTTTTTATTTATTTGCTCAAGCTCGGCCAATATATATGTGTCGCTGCCGGGGTATTGTATTGAAAGCTCTTTATAGGCATCCCTAAAGGCGGTCTCTATTGACCTGCCCGCCGACAAGGATGAGGCCAGAGAATAAAGGGCTTCCCTAAATTGCAAATTAAGCTCGGCCTTTCTTTTTTTAATTATCCCTTTTGTTCTGAATTTCGGGTAGAGGATGGAAAAAGGTGTTAAAAGCAAGGACAAAAGAATACTTCTATAAAAAATATAGGCTGCTGCAAATATAATAGCAGCCGCAGCAAAAACGCATATAAGCCTTTCTTTGGTTGTCATTTTATAAAAATCGTAGTCAATTTCCCTAATATTTATTGGAACCACTTCATATTACCCCCTTATGCAATCCGGCCATCTTAAATTTAAAAAGGTTTTTCATATTGTTGCCGGTCCTGTGAAGGCCTTCTTCCTCCTCAAATATGAAAAGAGGATTAAGCCCGATTTTCCCTCCAATACAGCCGGTTACCTCCGAT
Organism: uncultured Clostridiaceae bacterium; assembly: GCA_964447145.1. Lineage (GTDB taxonomy): Bacteria > Bacillota > Clostridia > Lutisporales > Lutisporaceae > BRH-c25. The sequence goes on along the minus strand of CAYURW010000057.1, from coordinate 6,559 downwards.
ATCTCCACCACCTTCCTTGTACTGTCCCTGAACCTTGAAAGATGTACCATAATATCCAATGCAGAGGATATTTGCTGCCTTATTGCCTCCAGGGGCATTGCCGAACCGCTCAGCACCATTGTTTCAAGCCGTGAGAGCATGTCCTCTGTTGAGTTCCCATGGCCTGTGGATATTGAACCATCATGTCCGGTATTCATTGCCTGAAGCATGTCCAAAGCTTCGGCCCCCCTCACTTCCCCTACTATGATCCTCTCAGGCCTCATTCGTAGAGATGTCCTTATAAGATCCCTTATTGTAATTTCTCCTTTGCCCTCGGTGTTTGCATTTCTGGTCTCCAGCTTTACAATGTTTTTAATGTTCATTATCTGGAGCTCTGCACTATCCTCGATTGTAACAATGCGCTCATTTTCCGGAATGAAGCCCGATAGTGCGTTAAGAAACGAGGTTTTGCCGGAACCGGTGCCACCGCATATAAATATGTTATATTTAGCTATTACCATTCTTTCAAGGACTTCTGCCGCCTCCTCTGTTATCGATCCCCAAGCTGTCAGGTCCTTCATAGAAATAGGCTGCTCAGGGAACTTCCTTATAGTGAGGATAGGACCGTTTAATGCAACAGGGGGAAGCACCACATTAACTCTGGATCCATCTTCCAGCCTGGCATCCACTATTGGAGAATACTCATTAACAACCCTGTTTACCTTTGAGACAATGGATTGAATGACATCCTCCAACTTCTGACGGCTTTCAAAGCTACATCCGGCACCGTATACCCTTCCCTGCTTTTCTATAAAAATGTTATCGGCACCGTTTACCATAATTTCTGTTATTGATCTATCATTGACAAGGGGCTGTAATATATCAAGCTTCCTTATGGAATTGAAAATTGCCGATATAAGCTCCTGCTTCTCTCTTATGCCCATTAGGCGGAGCCTGGCTTCCCCAAAAACCTTGTCTGTTATCATCTCATAGATACTCTCATCAGTTACTTCCTTTTTAATATTCAGGTCTTCCCTTATCTCTTTTCTAAGGTAGTCAACAATCATACCCTTTTCGCGATCCTCCATTGTAATTACCTCAACTGCCTTTTATCTTTTTTATCACCTGGCCTACAGCCCGGCTGAAATTATCATCATCTGCAATAAATCTGCCTTCTTCATTAATATATGCCTTATAATACTCCGGTATATATACCGGAACCGGCAGACTGTTTTCCAAATTCGCCATACTTTCCCCTGTGCCCTTATATCTGTTTATTACTGTAATAAGTTTAAGAGATATATTTCCCCTGCCTGAATCGTTGTATTTATCAATTTCTCCAATAAATGCCCTGCTTTTGTAAAGTACAATTGCGTCCTGCAAAGCAACCAGGACAACATGGTCACATAAGCTCAGTATTCTGTAATTCTTGCTATCAAAGGCATTGGACATGTCAATAAAAACGTAGTCGCAGCAACCCATCCCTTTTACCCCCAAAAGAAGCTGTTCCAGTTCATCCGGATCTATCTCCTCATGCTCCAGTGGACTTTCCGGGGGGCTAAAATAGCTCACCCCATCGGCTGTGTCTTTAATTCCATCCATTCTGAAAGACAGGTTTTTACTTCCTTCCTTAATGTAATAATAAACATAGGAGAGATTCCTTTTATTGCCTGAGCCAAAGAGCATTCCGGTAGATTGAATAGTCTCCAGGTTCAGGTAAAATGATCTTATGCCCGTTTCTGCACATTGTCTGGCTAGGGCTGCCGCTATAGTAGTTTTACCTGTGCCCCCGGCTGGGGAGTATACAGCTATGAGCTTTGAGCTATGGAGGCCCATCGGTCCCTGAACTTCAGCGGGGTTGGACTTTGAGAGCAAATGTATCATTTCGCTTAGGATCTTTTCTCCAGTGCCATACTTGTCTATAACTTGAAAATCAACATATTCACGGTTAAGGATACCAGAAGACAATATCAGCCGCAGTCCGGCCTTTGGCAAAAAACCCGAAGCATCATAAAAATCAGGGCTTATCACAAGAATATCAACAGGCGGCTTCTTCTCTAAATACCCGGCAAAGGAATCAGGTTTTGTGAAGCAGCTTACCATAAAGGTCGAGGAATGGTTTGAGTTAATGTACTCAGAGAGTCCTCTTGCATAATCTCCATCGAGGTCTGCAATAACTATATGCAGTTTAGCCACTTCAAGTCCCCCTTAGAATGTATTTTTCATGCACCTGCCAGCCCAAGCAGATGAAGGATAAAAACAACTGCCGTGCCTGATGCTATTGCTATGGAAAAGCGGAACCTGCCCTTTTCCGGCCTATCTCCGAAACCCCCATAGCTGAGCAGGCTCCTGCTTAAAAAACAACCCTTTATATACAAAATCAAGCATTTGAGCCTTTCTACCCCACTTTTCCCTGCCAGGATAAGGCTTAAGGCTATAAATCCTCCGCAGATAAATGAACAGGCAGTTGAATAAAAGGCAAACCCAGGACCCGTTATTGACCCTACAGCACTGAGAAGTTTGACATCCCCTGCCCCGATGAATCCCATAGAATACAGTGCAAATAACCCTATTACGGGCAGCATCACCCCCTGTAGTGAAAAAATCAGGCCTTCCGCTCCCCCCTTTGCAAAATTTGTCGCCAATCAACATGAAATTATATGTAACAGAGTTTTTAATTTTATATGTTTTTAGGTCGGACATCAATGAAAGAGTCAAAAGTACTGAAACAGCGGTTAGTCTAAAAACCATCAAATCGACCCCCATATATTTCCCCTCAGATATTTTGTGCCAATCTTCTCCTCACGGTTTTATGCTTATGAAGTCACAAGTAGTGGGAACTCTCTGCGCCTTAGGTTAAATTGTAGCACAGCGCTACAGATTTTATATGATTTCCCTGTGTATGGTATGTTTTATTATATAAAATAAAAAAAACCGCAATAAGTGTGCGGTTTAATTCCATTTTGCCCTGTTCACCTAATGGCGGAGACTTCAACCCTCTGTACATTTATTCATAAGAAAAATCCTCCGGTAATTATGCCCTCATAATACCAAAAGGATTTATCTTTTTTAATAATCATTCATTTCAGGTGTACTTACTTTACCCTTACTTTATCTCTATCTTTGCCCCTGTATCCTTGAATTTAGCAGCGATTTCTTCAGCTTCCTGCTTGCTTACACTTTCTTTTACAGGCTTTGGAGCACCTTCAACAAGATCTTTTGCCTCTTTGAGTCCGAGTCCGGTGATTTCCCTGACGGTCTTTATAACTTTTATTTTTTCCGGTCCGATTTCTGCAAGAACAACATTAAACTCCGTTTGCTCTTCTACAGGAGCTGCAGCAGGGCCTGCTGCGGGACCGGCAACTGCTGCGGGAGCTGCCGCCGTTACTCCGAATTCCTCTTCTATTGCCTTTACAAGTTCAGCCAATTCCAAAACTGTCATGCTCTTTATTTCTTCAATAAACTTTAAAGTCTTTTCGCTTGCCATTATTATTCCTCCTAATTATAAATTAGCTTCCGCTTCTTTGTTTTCTTTAATAGTATTAAGTGCATATGCAAGATTTCTGATTGAACCCTGCAATCCGCTAAGCAGCATAGCAATGAGCCCTTCTCTTGACGGAAGGTCCCCCAGTGCTTTTACATCTGCTGCTCCCATGACTCTTCCCTCAATATAGCCTGCTTTAATTGATATCGGTGTTTTTGGGTTATCCTTAATAAACTGATTGATTATTCTTGCTGGAGCAACTGCGTCATTATATCCGAATGCTACCGATACCGGGCCCTGAAGGTACTCGTGAACCGACTCAATGCCCAATTCCGATGCTGCTCTTTTAAAGAGAGTATTTTTGTATATCTTATATTCTACGTCCGCAGCTCTGAATCTTTTTCTCAATTCGGTTACTGACTCTACATTTATGCCCTTGTATTCCACGAACACAACTGAATTGGTTTTTTGGAGCTTTTCTTTTACTTCCTTTACTACCGCTTCTTTTTGCTCAAGGTTTTTTGACATTTTTACACCTCCTTATGTTGAAGCTTATACTTTACCCGACTCTAAGGCCTTTCATAATTTAAAGCCTCTCCGCAGACACAGAGAGGCCATAATTTCATTTATGACAAACCTCGGTAGGACATTTACAGGCATCTGCCAACCTACTGTCTACGGTAAATATTCATCATTATACAGTTAGTTTTGTCCCTCAGCAAAATGTGTTATCAATCAACTACACGTGCCGGGTTGACCTTTATTGAAGGCCCCATTGTGCTTGCAACAACAACACTTTTGAGGTAAGTGCCCTTTGCTGCTGCCGGTTTTGCCTTTACAACAGCTTCCATGAGGGTCCTGAAATTATCTCCGAGCTTTTCGGTTCCGAAGGAAACCTTTCCTATCCCCACATGGACTATAGCTGTCTTATCGACCCTATACTCAACCTTACCGGCTTTTATTTCTTTAATGGCCTTTTCAATATCAAATGTAACCGTACCGGACTTTGGATTAGGCATCAATCCCTTTGGCCCCAGAAGTTTCCCAAGTCTTCCGACTACACCCATCATATCCGGGGTGGCAACTACTACATCATAGTCAAACCAGTTTTCACCCTGGATTTTTGCTACCAGTTCCTCAGCGCCAACAAAATCGGCTCCTGCTGCTTCTGCCTCATTAGCTTTATCGCCTTTTGCAAATACCAAGACCTTAAGGGTCTTACCCGTGCCATGGGGAAGTACAACAACACCTCTTACCTGCTGGTCCGCATGCCTTGGGTCAACACCCAGCTTCACATGGATCTCAACAGACTCATCAAAATTTGCTTTTGCAGTTTGCTGGACAAGTTCCATAGCCTCTTTCGGATCGTACAGTTTGTACCTGTCAACCAGCTTTGCGCTTTCCAGATATTTCTTGCCTCTAAACATAATAAATTCCTCCTTGTGGTATTAACGGAACAATTCCTCCCACTATTATTACTCTTCCACTGTTATTCCCATACTTCTCGCTGTACCTGCAACCATTCTTTCTGCTGCCTCAACACTTCCCGCATTCAAATCCGGCATCTTCAATTCTGCAATTTCTTTGATCTTTGATTTTGAAATTGTTCCTACCTTGGTCTTGTTCGGTACACCGGATCCACTCTCAATACCCACAGCTTTTTTTATGAGTACCGAAGCAGGCGGTGTTTTGAGTATGAATGAAAACGACCTGTCCTGGTAAACCGTTATCACTACGGGAATAATAAGTCCTGCCTGTTTGGCCGTTCTTTCATTAAATTCCTTGCAAAATCCCATAATGTTGACACCGTGCTGACCTAAGGCCGGGCCTATCGGGGGTGCCGGAGTCGCTTTACCTGCCGGAACCTGCAATTTAACCAATGCCGTAACCTTTTTTGCCATTATTACACCTCCCCTCGGCAGAAAATGAATATCATAACTAATGTGATATTATACCCTTTCAATCTGGGAGAACTCCAGCTCTACCGGAGTGTCTCTTCCAAACATCGAAATCATAACCTTTACCTTGTGCTTATCATTATTAATCTCCTGTATAATACCGACAAAGTTCTCAAATGGACCTGATATGACCCTTACATGGTCCCTGACCTTTGCATCCAGTTTTATTGGAATTCTTTCAACGCCAAGAACCTTCACTTCCGAATCCGTCAGAGGCACAGGTTTAGATCCAGGCCCTACAAATCCGGTAACCCCTCTTGTATTCCTGACAAGATACCATGATTCATCAGTCATAATCATTTTGACCAATACGTATCCCGGAAATACCTTCTTCTGGGTTATTTTTTTCTTTCCGTTTTTGATTTCGACCTGTTCTTCTATCGGCACCTTTACTTCGAAGATAACGTTCTGCATATTTCTGTTTTCTACAATCTTCAAAATATTTGCCATTACCTTATTCTCATAGCCCGAATAGGTATGGGCCACGTACCATTTGCCGTTCTCTTCCATAGATGTGCAACCCTAACAGAGCGTTAAAGGTCTTCCTCCTAATCGATAATATGTTATAGCCGGAGTCAAACTATTTAGCCAAAAACAAGTTAAGTACCTGTCCGAATGCAAGGTCAACTATCCATAGAACCGCACCCACAAGTATTATTGAAGTAATGACAACTTCGGTATGTTGTATAAGCTCTTTCCTGTTCGGCCATGTAACTTTCCTGATTTCTGCCCTTGTTTCCTTAAAAAACTTTGCCAAATCAATTCCCTTTTTTGCACCCGCCACATTATTCACTCCCTTTACCGGCTATTTTGTTTCCTTATGTGGGGTATGTTTCCTGCAAAACTTGCAATACTTATTCATTTCCATTCTGTCCGGGTTATTTTTCTTATTTTTCATAAAATCATAGTTTCTCTGTTTGCATTCTGTACAAGCAAGTGTAATTTTAACTCTCATGTCTCCACCTCCCAACAATCGGCACTATTGTAAAAGCATTAAATGCCATAAAAATGCACAAGTATTGCATTTTAAGATTACTCAATAAAATCTATCATAATTTAACTTTAATGTCAATAATATTTTGTGCTGCTCTTGTTCTGTATCTTATCCCTGCTGCAGTTTTAATTATATCCTTTTTGA
>CAYURW010000056.1:0-17333 GCA_964447145.1 uncultured Clostridiaceae bacterium | reverse complement strand
GGTGATGTAAATATCAGCCTGACTCCCGAATTTGCCTCACGTTTAGGGTCCTCATTCGGTTCGGTACTGAAGGAGGACTCAAGAATTATTGTAAGCAGCGATGGTTCAAGCGCCGCAGAAGTAATAACAGAGTCGCTTATTTCGGGAATATTATCAACCGGTATAGGGGTAATAAGAATAAATGACGCAATAATGCCTGTAATGAGATTTGCTGTCAGATTTTATAAAGCTGAGGGTGGAGTTCATATATGGAAAGATTTTATTGAAGAGAATAAAGTGCATCTGGAATTTTCAAACAAGGAAGGCATCGGCATAGATAGAGGGACAGAGAAAAAAATCGAAAATAGTTTTGCCAGGGAGGATTTTAAAAGATGCAACGCAGACAGAATCAAAGATATATTTGTTGTTAACAAATTTACTGATTTCTATATACAAAATGGTATAAACCTACTTAAAAATTCTGACAATGTAAAAAATCTCGATTTACGAGTAATGATCGCCTCACTTTCCAAACATGTCGCAGATATTGCAGCATCATATCTGCATACTCTTGGGTGCTCAGTGGAAACTGATATTTCCTGCGGTAAGGATTACATATCGTGGGATATGGAAGGCAGAAAAGCATATAGCAGCTGCATTGCAGAATTGACAGTTAAGCATGGGGCCTGCATGGGAATAGTTATAGATGAGGATGGGGAAAATTCTGTGCTTATTGATCATAAAGGAAGAGTATTGGATAAGGATAAAAAGCTTGCCTTAATGTCCCTTATCATACTTAAGTCAGGGTCTGCCAAAAAGCTAATTATCCCTCACACGGCCTCGAGAGTAATCGAAAGAATGGCAGAGCATTACAAAACAGAAGTTATCAGGACGAAAAATGCCCCGGGAGCGATTATGAAAGGGATGTTTGAATGCAAGACAGGAACTGATGGGGACATATCCCAATACATATTGAATTTCGATGGAATTTGGAGCATTGGCAGCCTTATAGATTTTATGACATATAACTCAACTACTTTATTTGAGCTAATCAATGAGCTTCCCAGTTTCTATATGGAAAAGAACGAGGTCAAATGCGATTGGCGGCATAAAGGAAGGGTGATAAGGGAAATCATAGAGGAAAATAAGAATAAAGAAATTGAGCTATTTGAGGGGGTAAGGATTAATAATGAAAATGGATGGGTCCTGATACTCCCGGATAGTGAAAGACCTGTATGTAATATCTACACTGAAGGAATGTCCGAAGAATATGCAAAGGAGCTTGCAGCCGAATTTACAGACAAAATTAGAAGCATTGTTTCAGACAATTATAGCTAAGGAGCGGTGAGGATAATATTGGGAGTTGAACTATATTATATATATGCGGCAGCATTCGTCCTTGCTGCTGTTTTGATTAGCTTTCTAATAAAATTGTTATATTTGATCGAAAGAGATGAACCTGAGGTATTTGATGCAATACTGAATGCCGAGGAACTTGAGAAGCATGGTTTGGAAATAGCCAGAAAGCATGTTCTGGGAAAGGGATCCAGACTGCATTACAGCCTCGAAAACAGAATGAATAAAAATTTCAAATTCATCACCTCTGTCTACAAGGATCTGAATGAGTATTCAAATATCAAGTGCAGTGTAACGCCTGCCGCAGAATGGCTTCTAGATAACTTTTATATTGTTGAGGAGCAGGTTAAGGAAATAAGACAAAGCCTGTCAAAAAAATACTATTTTCAATTACCCGGATTAAAGTCCGGCTTTTTGAGGGGTTACCCGAGGGTTTATGCAATAGCCCTGGAGCTTGTTTCCCATACTGATGGAAGGTTCGATGACAAACAGCTTATTGGATTTGTTACTGCCTATCAGACACAATCTCTGCTGTCCAACGGCGAGCTATGGGCGATACCGCTTATGATAAGGATGGCACTTATTGAGCATATAAGGCATGTCTGTGAGAGTATCTCTATTTCTCAATGGCAATGGAACAAGGCTGAAAGACTTGCGGAACAGCTCCTTTCCTATAAGAATAAAAAACCGGAGGAATTGCTGACTATTGCAAAGGAAAGCATGAGACAGCTGGAAGAAATTAATTCTTCCTATGGGGAGCATTTGCTTAATATGCTAAAAAAACATGGTATTGAAATAGCCCCCATAATACGATACATAGACGAAAGACTATCCGAGCAGCATACTACCTCAGAGAGCATCACCCATTTAGAGCATAAAGAACAGGCATCCAGGCAGGTATCAATGGGTAATTCGATAACAAGCCTCAGGTTTATTTCCACATTGGATTGGAAAATAGTATTTGAATCATTGAGCCAGGTGGAACAGATTCTGCGCCAGGATCCATCAGACGTGTATCATAATATGGATTTCCTATCCAGAGATAGTTATCGCCATGAAGTGGAAAAGCTTGCAAAAAGGTACAAGATTTCAGAGATCAAGGTGGCAAAAAAACTTATAGAATGCGCCGTGAAAAACAGAAAACATATTGGGTACTTCCTTTTCAGAGAAGAAAAGGGTCAGCTTCTTGAAAAGATCGGTCATTCCGGAATGCCTGCAAAACCTCCTACTGTGCTATATTTGTCATCTATAGCAGTAATTGCAGCCGGCATAACAGCATTACTGCTTAATTACTCATACAAGGAGGGAGCGACAGAGCCCGGAGCGCTATTTCTGATTACTTTGGCAATATTGATTCCCGCCGGTGACATTGCCGTATCAATGATTAATTGGATATTTATGCATATAAAGCCTCCTTCTTTTTTGCCAAAGCTGGAGCTTAAGGATGGAATACCCTCCGATGCAGCTGTGGTTGTCGTTATGCCTACACTGCTCACAAATGGCAGCAATGCTGCAAAACTTATATTGAAACTTGAGGAATACTATCTGGCAAACAGGGAGGAAAACCTGTATTTTGCTCTACTTGGGGATTATAAGGACAATGACCGGGAAAGGACCCCCGAAGATAAGGAAATTTTAGAAACTGCAAATAAGAAAGTAAAAGAATTAAACGAAAAATACGGTACTGACAAATTCTTCTTCTTACACAGAAAAAGAGTTTTCAACAAAGTGCAGAATAGATGGATGGGCTGGGAAAGGAAAAGAGGGGCTTTATATGAGTTCAATGAGCTTCTTCTTTCCGGAATATCAAAACCCTTTGAACGGATTGATGGAAATATTGGGGTGCTTAAGGATATAAAATATGTAATCACCATAGATTCTGACACAAAGCTCAGCATTGAAACAGCAAGGAAGCTCCTGGGTACAATTACACATCCTCTTAATAGGGCTGTTATTGATAACGGTAAAGGCATTGTGAAGGAAGGCTATGGGTTGCTGCAGCCGCGTATAAGTGTAGATATATTAAGTGCCAATGCTTCCCTATTCGCAAGAGTATTTGCGGGGCAGGGGGGCATAGATGTTTATACAAATGCCATTTCTGATATATATCAGGATTACTTTGGGGAAGGTATTTTTACCGGAAAGGGAATATACGAGCTTGAAGTTTTTCAGGGTATTTTGAGGAGTAGGATACCAGAAAATACAGTACTAAGTCATGACCTTATAGAAGGGATTCATGTCAGGACAGGGCTTGTTACAGATATTGAGCTTATAGACGGATATCCATACCGGTATAATGCTTATTCAATGCGCCAGCACAGATGGGTCAGAGGAGATTGGCAGCTTTTACAATGGCTTTTTGGTAATGTAAGTGATGCTGAGGGTAGAAAGGTAAATAATCCTCTATCTGCAATAAATAGATGGAAGATATTTGACAATATGAGAAGGAGTATCGTTCCTCCAGGTGAAGCTTTGATATTTCTGCTGTCTGTAAGTGTATTACCCGGAAGCCCATTGGTGTGGATCCTTTTTTCACTGCTTGCCGCTGTTTTTCCGGTATTGATAAGCTTTGCCGAAGCAATCCTGAAAAAATATCGTAACAGGCTTAGCAATAAAGCCGGTTACAAAGAAATTAGCAGGTTAAAAACTCCTTTTTTGCAGTCATTACTGATTTTGATTTTTCTACCTCATCAGGCGCTGCTTATGCTTGATGCCATTATAAGAACCCTTATAAGGCTTCTTATAACAAAGAAGAATACTTTGCAATGGGTCACTGCTGCAGATATGGAGCTTGCACTAAAAAATGATATTGCAAGTTATTGGAAGCGTATGTGGATATGCCCTGTAGCTGCTGCAATGATTCTGTCATTAAGTGTATTGCAAGGGCAGGAGGCTGTTGTTGCTGCGTTTATCATATCTCTTTTGTGGGCCCCGGCTCCCGCAGTAGCTTATTGGGTGAGCAAACCGGCATTAAGAAACAAAAACGACCTGAGTAAAGAAGAATTATTAGAGCTGAGAATATTATCACGGAAGACATGGAGCTTTTTTGAAGACTTTGTCAGCGCAATGGATAACTATCTTCCCCCTGACAACTATCAAGAAAATCCACCTAACGGAATTGCTCACAGAACGTCTCCGACGAATATAGGCCTGTTCTTGGTTTCGATTATGTCCGCAAGGGATTTGGGCTATATAAGTACTCGTGAAATGCTTGAAAGATTTGATAATACTTTTACAACTATAGAAAAACTGAAAAAATGGAAAGGTCATCTTTATAACTGGTATGATACCATAACTTTGGAGGTATTAAGACCAAGTTACATTTCTACTGTTGACAGCGGAAATTTCATTTCTTATCTTATTGCATTGAAACAAGGTCTTCTGGAATATAGAAACAAACCGTCAATAGATGAAAAAATAGTAAAGGGCTTAATTGATACAGCAGAGCTTGTAAAATTAGAAAACGAACAGCCGGGCCTGCCCGAAGGGCTTTTTGAAAGGGTATTGGAAGGAGATATGCTTAATATTGAGGAATTTACTAAAGTTCTTCAAGAGGTAATAAGCAATTATGACCTGAAAAAATCTAATTGGGGTATCAGGCTGCACAAGTCGGCAAATTCTTTTATAAAAGAAATAGGAATTGACAGTATACAAAAAATCAATGGACAAATGATCACAAAACTCAATAAACTAATTGAGAGAATAGACATTATTGTTGAAGAGACTTCTTTTCTCCCTTTGTTTGATAGCAAAAGGAAGTTATTTTCCATTGGATACAACGAAGATGAAGAACAGCTTACAAAATCATATTATGACCTTCTTGCTTCCGAGGCGAGACAGGCGAGTTTTATAGCAATTGCCAAAGGGGAAGTAAAAAAAGAGCATTGGTTCATGCTTAACAGGACATTGACTGAAGTCAACGGTTACAAAGGGCTGCTTTCCTGGACCGGAACAATGTTCGAGTATCTTATGCCTTTACTTATAATGAAAAACTATCCCGACACCCTTCTCCACGAAACATATAATTTTATTGTAAGGAGTCAGAAGGACTATGGAAGCAAAAGAAGAGTCCCCTGGGGGGTATCCGAATCAGGGTACTATGCTTTTGATTTCCGGCTCAGCTATCAGTATAAGGCTTTTGGGATACCCAGCCTTGGACTTAAGCGGGGACTTATCAATGATACGGTAATAGCGCCCTATGCAACTGCTCTGGCTTTGATGGTAAATCCAAAGGAAGCATACAAAAACATAATGATCCTCAAGAAAGAAGGGCTTGACAGTTCCTATGGATTTTATGAGGCTATTGATTATACACCGGAGAGGTTAAAAAAAGGGAGAAAAAGCAGCATAGTCAAAAGCTTTATGGCCCATCATCAAGGCATGAGTTTTGTAGCCATGAACAATACGATAAACAATTCCATAATACAGGAAAGGTTTCATAGAGAACCTATGATCAAGGCTGCAGAAATACTTATGCAGGAGAAAATCCCCTCCAAAGTGATATTTGCCAAAGATTATAAAGAAAAAATCGAACCTTTTGAAGAGGTTGCAAGTGAAGATGTAGAATACACGAGGGTTTTCAGCCTTAACAACAATATACTGCCGGAAGTGCATATGCTGTCTAACGGGGAATATTCTGTAATGGTGACGGATAACGGTTCGGGTTTTAGCAGGTATAAGAATTTGGCAGTGACAAGGTGGAGAGAGGACAGTATATTAAACAATTCCGGTATGTTCTTCTACATACAGGACATTGATTCAGGCGCTGTATGGTCAAATTCTTTGATGCCAAGCTGCGTTCTTCCAAACAGATATAAGGCAGTATTCTCTCAAGACAAAATAATAATTGCCAGATCTGATGGGGATATCGATACAAATACAGAGATAATCGTTTCTCCTGAGGATGATATCGAAATAAGGAAGCTGACACTAACGAATCACAATCCTCAGATAAAAACATTAGAGATAACCAGCTATCTAGAAATAGTGGCAGCAGAGCAATCTGCCGATTTGGCACATCCGGCTTTTAATAATTTGTTTATTAGAACCGAATATTTGAATAGATACAATACTCTATTGGCAGTAAGAAGGCCCAGGGAGAAAGAAAATACTCCCATATGGGCATTTCATGAATTGGCTGTGGAAGAAGAAGTACTTGGAGGGATTCAATACGAAAGTGACAGAGCAAAGTTTATTGGGAGGGGCAACACTATAGGAAACCCTGCTGCAGTCGGAGGCAGCCATCCTTTATCCAATACCGCAGGGCCTGTCCTTGATCCAATAATGAGCCTCAGATGCAGAATAAGGCTCCAGCCGGGTCAAACCATCAAGTTGAATTATATTACAGGCATTTCTGACAGTCAGGAAAAAGTTATATTTATGATAGAAAAATACCATGACATTTCCTCTGTTGAAAGGGCCTTTGAACTGGCATGGACCAGAAGTCAGGTAGAAATGAGATACCTGAGTCTCAGAAGGGATGAAATTGAGATATTCAGGCAGATGATGTCCCAGATATTATATATTTCACCGTTACGCAGAAGAATTGAAAGTTCGATAAAAGAAAATAAAAAAGGCCAGTCGGATCTTTGGGTATACGGCATATCCGGAGATTACCCCATAGTTCTTGCCTTTATCAGCAAAACAGAAGAAGTAGATATTATCAAGGATTTGATAAAGGCCCATGAATATTGGAGGCTAAAGGGGCTGCTAGTTGACGTAGTAATAATAAACGAAGAAGAAAGCAGCTATTACCAGCCATTAAACAGCATTCTTCAGGATATTGTATCTATTAGCCATGCAAGGGATATGAAAGGTATGTGCGGCAGGGTAATTGTAAAACAGGGGAATCTGATCCCGGAAGAGGATAAGCTTCTCCTTATGGCTGCTGCGAGAATTGTATTAAAAGGAAAGAATGGCTCACTTGCTCTTCAGACAAAAATTAAAAATGGTAAGAATGCTTTTGAATACAAGTTGTGGAAAAAGAAAGGGAAAAGGTACGGCAAAAATGAGTTAAAACCTATTGAACTTCAGAACTATAACGGGTTTGGCGGATTTGACAAAGAAGGCAGAGAATACGTTATAAAACTAACTGAAGGGGTAAACACACCTCTGCCCTGGGTTAATATAATTGCGAATAAGAAATTTGGGTTCATGGTCAGTGAATCCGGTTCCTCAACAACATGGGCAGAAAACAGCAGAGAAAATAAGCTGACTTCATGGTCTAATGACCCTGTTGTCGATCCATCAGGTGAAATTTTATATGTAAGGGATGAGGAAACCGGTGAGATCTGGTCTGCTACACCATATCCAATAAGAACAAAAACACCCTATATAGTAAGGCATGGATTTGGATATTCTGTATTTGAACATAGTTGGAACGGTATAGAACACGAAATGACTGTATTTGTGCCTTTGAACGATAATGTAAAACTATGCGTACTAAAGCTGAAAAATACAACAGGTTATAAAATACAGCTATCGGCGACTTACTATGCTCGAATCATATTAGGCGTAAATGAGCAAAACTCTGCCCAGCATGTGTTTACAGATTTGCATAGCAATGGTTCTGTTCTCATCAGAAATAATTATAATACCGACTTTCCCGGCAGAATTGTTTTTCTCGATACAAATGCGGAAGAAAGGTACTATACAGGAAACAGAAGGGAATTTTTGGGGAATATGGGCAATATGAAGCATCCGGAGGCATTGCGTCAGGAGTATCTGTCAAACACTTTGGGTGCAGGCTTTGATCCATGTGCTTGTATCCAGACAGTTATAAGCCTGAAACCCAAGGAACAGAAAGAGCTTGTTTTTATGTTGGGTCAATGCGAAAGCATTGAAACAGTTAATATATATACAAAAAAATACAGGAATATTAAGGAAGTATACAGGGCTTTCACAGAAATAAAGAACTTCTGGGAGAAAACATTAAGAAAGGTTGAAGTTACGACTCCGGATAAAAATATGGATACTATGCTTAATGGCTGGCTGCTGTATCAGACTTTGAACTGCAGGATATGGGCAAGGACAGGATTTTATCAATCAGGGGGCGCCTACGGCTTCAGGGACCAATTGCAGGATTCAATGGCGATAACCGATGTATTGCCCGAGCTTTCAAAGAAACAGATTTTACTTCACGCAGCCCATCAATATGTTGAAGGGGATGTTCAACACTGGTGGCATCCGGGTTCAAATAAGGGAGTAAGAACAAGATTCTCAGACGATCTTTTATGGCTGCCTTATGCAGTGATCAACTATATTAGCAGGACGGGGGACATCCACATACTTGATGAAAGGGTAAATTTTTTGGAGGATGAACTGTTAAAAGAAGGAGAGGATGAGAAATACAAGGTGCCTAATATATCTGATATAAGTTCTCCCATATATGACCATTGTATAAGGTCTATTGAAAAGGCCTTGAAATTTGGTCATCACGGGATACCCTTAATGGGATCCGGCGATTGGAATGACGGGATGAACACCGTAGGGAACAAAGGAAAAGGCGAAAGCATATGGCTGGGTTGGTTTCTTTACGAGATACTCAAGAGCTTTTCGGAGTTCTGCAAGCTAAAAAATGATTCAAACAGGGGAGACAGGTACCTTAACATAGCGAAAGAAATTGCAAGGGCTCAGGAAGAGAATGCATGGGACGGGAATTGGTATAGAAGGGCATACTTTGACAATGGTTTTTCCTTGGGCTCGGCAGAGAATACAGAGTGCAAAATAGACTCCATTGCCCAGTCCTGGGCTGTGATTTCCGGGGCTGCGGACACAGAACGGGCCAGGGTCGCTATGGAAGCAGTTGAACAATATCTGGTCAAGAAGGATGATGGGCTTATTATGTTGCTTACACCACCTTTTGATGAAGGCAATCTGGAACCTGGTTATATAAAAGGCTACCTGCCGGGGGTAAGAGAAAACGGCGGTCAGTATACCCATGCCGCAATCTGGGTTATTATGGCTTATGCGCTAATGGGCAACGGCACCAAAGCCTGGGAATTATTTGAGATGCTGAATCCGATAAACCATTCTAATACTGTGCTGGAGGCCTCAAGATACAAGGCTGAACCCTATGTAATGGCTGCAGATGTATACGCAGTTCCTCCCCACACCGGGAGAGGAGGATGGACCTGGTATACAGGTGCATCAGGATGGATGTACAATGTAGGAATCCAGCAAATATTAGGGTTCAAGAAAAAATGTGGCAGAATAGTATTTGAACCCTGTATACCAAAAGATTGGCCCGAGTACAGTATAAAATACACTCACAACAAAGGTACAGTATATAATATTGCCATTAAAAACCCAAACAGAGTAAGCAGCGGAACCGTGACAATTGCCCTTGACGGAAAAACGATAGAGGGGAGTGAAATTTCTTTAGTTGAAGATGGAATTGAACATTTTGTTGAGATCAACCTCATATGACAATCTTATTACATATGCAAACATTGCCTTGAAATGAAACATTAACTATATTATAGTATATATATACGAAATGCTGGGGGTGCAAGAATGGGCGAACATTTTGAGGATACTATGAAATTCAAGGTGGAAGCGGAAAAGGAATATGAAGCTTCAGATATACTTATTTCTGTATACAGCGCCTTAAAGGAAAAGGGCTACAACCCTATAAATCAAATAGTGGGGTACATACTTTCCGGCGATCCGACATATATAACCAGCCATAATAATGCAAGAAGCCTAATCAAAAAACTTGAAAGAGATGAACTTTTAGAAGAACTTGTAAAGGCTTATGTTGATAAGAAATAGCACAATACTGTAAGGGTTGACTTTGAGACCGGCAGATTAACGGGAGCAATATCTGCCGGCTTATTAATTTAAGTGCCCGTGGCATTAAAGGCACATGGGCATCAAATGTGGCGCAAGCCGCCTTTGTCCTTGAAAATATTTCGAAAGGATGAAAGCATATATGGAGTACAGAATTTTGGGCAATACGGGGCTAAATGTATCAAGACTATGCTTTGGCAGCCTCACAATCGGGCCACTGCAATCCGGGCTTCCCCCAAAGGAAGGGGCAGAAATCATAAAGGCTTCCTTTGATCTGGGAGTAAATTTTATTGACACGGCGGAGTTATACGGAACATATAATTACATCAAACATGCTATTGACGGGATAAGGAACAATATAATCATCTCCACCAAATGCTATGCTTACGATGGTAAAGGGGCCGAAAAAAGTCTGAAAAAGGCGCTTCACGAGCTAGGCACGGATTATATAGATATTTTTTCTCTTCATGAACAGGAAAGCGAATTAACACTTAAGGGGCATCAGGAGGCAATTGAATATTTTATTAAAGCAAAGGAAAAGGGCTTTATAAGAAGCTTTGGAATATCTACTCATGCCATAGGGGCTGTAAGAGCATCCTTAAAACACAAAGAAATCGAGGTACTCCATCCTATATTAAATATGCGCGGCTTAGGGATAATTGACGGCAGTGTAAACGAAATGCTGGATGCAATTGAGGCGGCTAAAAATGCGGGAAAGGGCATATTCTCTATGAAACCTCTGGGCGGTGGAAATCTGTTGAAGAATATTAAAGAGTGCTTTGATTTTGTACTGTCAAACAATAATTTGCACTCGATAGCTGTTGGAATGCAAAGTATAGAAGAAGTCAAATACAATGTTATGGTTTTTGAAGGGAAACAGGTACCAGAGAATATTAGGGAAAATTTGAAAAATAAAAAGAGGCGGCTGTTGATTGATTATTGGTGCAACGGCTGTGGAAACTGCAGCAGTAAGTGTGGGCAAAAAGCAATAACGATACAAAAGGGCAAAGCAATTGTCGATCCGGAAAGATGCATTCTATGCGGATATTGCAGTGCATATTGCCCCGACTTTTGCATTAAAGTTATATAAAAAGGAAATCTGCATTTGCTCAAAGGTGAACAGCGTTCGCCTTTGAGCAAATGCAGATATTAAGGAGAACATACGTGCGGATAATGGGATTGGATTTGGGTGATGCTACAATTGGTGTTGCGGTCAGTGATGAGCTGGAGATTGTTGCCAATGGTGTCAAAACAATTAGAAGAAAAAGTCTGGATCATGATATTGATAGTTTAAAAAGCATTATTTGTGAGAAAGATATAAAATGCATAGTGGCAGGGTTGCCCAAAAATATGAACAACTCTATTGGACCCAGAGGCGAAGCTGTTATTGAATTTTTGGAGATATTGAAAGAGAATTTCCCGGGTATTGAAATCACAACCTGGGATGAAAGGCTTACCACCCGAGCAGCTGAAAGAACTCTTATAGAGGCTGATGTAAGCAGAAAAGGAAGGAAAAAAGTCATTGACATGCTGGCCGCAGTATTGATATTACAGGGATATCTGGACAATAGGAAAAGGCAAAGGAGTAATACATAAATGTTTTACTTAACCAAAGGTTGTATACTATTTCTAATTAGTTGAATACTTGTGTATTCTATATGTGAATTTTTCTAAAAAATGCTTTACACTTATTGACACAGCATATACGGTAGGATAGAATAGTTTTGCGATTCATATGATGTGGAAGCTTTTGGGGGCAAAAGCTTTGCATTGTATATTATTTAAGAGTGATTTGAGGTGAATTAAATGGATAATGAAATGGACACTATACTCCTTTATGATGAAGATGACAACGAGACTGAATTTGAAGTTGTCGCTACTCTGATGGTGGACGAAAATGAATATGCCATATTGCTTCCGAAGGATGATGAAAGGGATCCTGAGGCTGAGGAATTTGAAGAAGCATATATTTTAAGAGTAGAAAAGGATGAAAATGAAGACGACATACTTATAGGGATAGACGATGAAGAAGAACTCAACAAAGTAATAGAGGCATATGAGGATTATGTAAAAGAAGAATCCAATTGATTGACAGAAGCCGGTTAATCCGGCTTCTTATTCAATATTCCTAGATTTCATAGGTTGAATAATTCTTTCTTGGAGTATCTTTAATAAAGCCTATATATCTGTATACTGGTGTATTCTATATAAAAACAAAATGTTATTGACAAGAATAATCAAATGATAATATTATTAATATGAATGTAGTTTTAAGGGAGAGGATAGCTTTGATGCGAGAGTTTGAATTACTTGGACAAAAACTTAAGGAAAAAGGCTATAAACTTACCCCTCAAAGG
Source organism: uncultured Clostridiaceae bacterium (assembly GCA_964447145.1). GTDB lineage: Bacteria > Bacillota > Clostridia > Lutisporales > Lutisporaceae > BRH-c25. The sequence continues at coordinate 4,851 of CAYURW010000056.1, read as the reverse complement.
AGGGCCATACTGGGTGTTATACTTGAATCGGAGGGAGAGCATTTAAGTGCAGAGGAGATATACGATTCTGTAAGGCACAAGTGCCCGGATATAGGTTTGGCTACCATATACAGGAATATGCAAATGTTTGAAGAAGCAGGAATAGTGTATAAGCACAATTTTGATGAAATCAGAAGCAGATATGAGCTTAATCATCACAATGAGTTTCACAGGCATCACCATCTAATTTGTATTGGCTGTAACAAGGTAATAGAGGTTGAGGAGGACTTGCTTGATCAGCTTGAATCTGAAATAGAAGAAAAGTATAATTTTGAAATAAACAATCATAACGTAACGTTTTTCGGCTACTGTGAAAAGTGTAGAAGCTAATTAGGGGAGTGTCGCAAAACCATTGGGCAGGTTGTAGGCGATACTCCTTTTGTATAATATGAGGAATGCATCGCATTATCCCGCTGTCGCTCATTATCCAATTTTGGGGGGATATAAAACGCCCTATATTGTAGAATAATACAATCAAGTGTGCACAATTCGCGCAAGCGAACATTGAATAATAGAACGGAAAGAAATTGAAAGGACGGATAAACAATTGTCAAAAAGCAAGACAAAAATAAAACTTATACCGCTCGGAGGGCTTAATGAGATCGGAAAAAACATGACAGCCATCGAGTACAAGGATACTATAATAGTCATAGATTGCGGCCTCGCATTTCCTGATGAAGAGATGCTGGGAATTGATCTGGTAATCCCTGACGTTACATATTTGATCAAAAACAAGGATAAGGTCAAAGCCATATTACTGACACACGGCCATGAGGACCACATAGGAGCCTTACCGTATATACTGCCTCAGATAAATGTCCCGGTATATGGAACAAAACTAACACTAGGCCTTGTAGGGAACAAGCTGAAGGAATTCGGTCTGTTGCCGATAGTTGAAATGATAACCATCAAGGCAAAAGACAGAATAAAAATAGGAGAGCTTGAGGCAGAATTCATAAAAACAAGCCACAGCATTGCGGATTCTGTTGCAATTGCCATACATTCACCGATAGGTGTAATAGTTCATACAGGGGATTTCAAGGTAGACTATCAGCCTATAGACGGTGAGTTGATAGATCTTTACAGATTTGCGGAGCTCGGCAGGCAGGGGGTATTGGTACTAATGTCCGACAGCACCAATATAGAACGCCCGGGATACACCATGTCTGAAAGCACTGTAGGGACGACTTTCATTGAACTTTTCAGGAATGCAAGTGGAAGGGTAATACTTGCCACCTTTGCTTCAAATATCCATAGGATTCAACAAGCAATAAATGCAGCAGTGATGTTCGATAGAAAAGTTGCTATTGTTGGCAGAAGCATGGTAAATGTTATAGGGGTGGCCTGCGAGCTTGGCTATATTACCGTGCCTGAAGGGGTTATTATAGAAGTTGATAACATAGATAAATATCCTAACGAAAAAATAATGATACTTACTACCGGGAGCCAGGGAGAACCTTTGTCGGCTTTGGCAAGAATGTCTACCTCCGAGCACAGGAAGGTAGCCATAATTCCCGGTGATAGAGTTGTGATCTCTGCAACACCCATTCCCGGAAATGAAAAGCTTGTATCAAGGGTAATAGATCAGCTGTTCAAGAAAGGTGCAGATGTGATATACGAATCTCTGGTGGATATACATGTTTCGGGCCACGCATACCAGGAAGAGCTCAAACTGCTTCAGGCCCTTATTAAACCGAAATTTTTCGTACCTGTACACGGAGAATATAGACACCTTAAGCAGCATGCACATTTGGCCGAAAAAATGGGTGTAAGCAAAGAAAACATATTTATAGCGGATATAGGAACGGTATTAGAGTTTACAAAGGACTCGGGACGGACGGCCGGATCTGTAATTGCGGGAAAGGTGCTTGTGGACGGCCTTGGGGTCGGAGATGTCGGAAATATAGTACTAAGAGACAGAAAGCATCTTTCTCAGGACGGATTGATAGCTGTCGTTGTAACAATAAGCAAGGAAAGCGGGCAGGTAGTGGCAGGACCGGATATAATATCAAGAGGGTTTGTATATGTCAGAGAGTCTGAGGATCTTATGGAGGAGGCCAAGGGAGTTATAAAGGACGCTTTGGCAAAATGTGAAGAAAAACAGGTTACAGAATGGGGCACCATAAAGTCAAAGGTTAGAGAAAGCCTTAGAGAGTTCATATATGAGAAAACAAAAAGAAATCCCATGATACTTCCGATAATAATGGAAATTTAGGAGGCATACTTGAATTTGACCTCAGGAGGATTCCGGATGAAAAAAATGTTTATTATAGTGAATCCCGTATCAGCGAATAACAATACGGGTAAAGAATGGCCTTTGTTTGAAAAGACTCTTTGGGAATCAGGATATGAATTTGACACTGCATTTACAGAATACCCCGGACACGGGACAGATCTGGCAAGGCAGGCATTATATAAAGGCTACAGGACCATAATGTCTGTCGGTGGTGATGGTACAATGAATGAAATAGTCAATGGCTTTTTTGATAACGGGCATCCTGTTAATCCGGACTCAAGGCTTGCCATATTCTCAAGAGGGACAGGCTGTGATTTAATTAGGACCCTTGGCATTAATAAAGGGATTAACGATTTATTGGATATCCTGATAAGAGATGAGGAGAAACAATTGGATGCCGGCAGCATAAGCTTTGCGGATAACACAGGAAAGACAACAGACAGGTATTTCCTCAATGTGGCGGATATAGGCATAGGTGCAGAAACAGCAAATAATGTCAACAAACGTTCAAAGCTGCTTAAGGGTTTTCTTTCATTTATGCTCGGGGCCGTATCCACCATAATAACATACAAGAATAAGGATTTTGAAGTTTTAATTGACGACAATGTAATTTTGAATGAAAAACTTAATAGCATTATAGTTGCTAACGGTAAATACTTTGGCGGGGGAATGAAGGTTGCCCCTGATGCAGAAGTTGATGACGGGCTTTTTGATATAATTATTATTGGGAATCTAAGCAAACCAGAAACTATCGCAAGTTTTCCTTTGATATATAAAGGAGAGCACATAAGCCACCCAAAAGTAAGGTGTTACAGAGGCAAAAAAGTAACAGTCAAAAGCGGAGGTCTGGGGCTTATAGAAGCAGATGGGGAAATACCAGGGAGGTATGATGCGGTGTTTAGTATACTTCCGAAAGCAATCAAAGTGTTGATTTAGGTATTATGTATTATAGTATTTCGATATATAGAAAATAATATAATGGTATAATTATATAAGTTTGAACTATATAGGATACATCAGTATACAGCTATATAGAATACGCCAGCAAACAGCTAATTAAAAATAACATACAACCTTCGGCATATTCTATGAATCAAGGAAAACATTTTAGGATATCCGGTATCTAATCAGCTGATAGCTATCCTAAAATGTATAGCAACACTACTGATAGCTGCAAAAATTAAATAAAAACTATATTGTTTTGGAGAAGATTAGATGAAAGAAATAATAAGAAATGACATCAGAAATATAGCGATAATTGCTCATGTTGATCATGGAAAAACAACATTGGTAGACGGCCTTTTAAGGCAAAGCGGTACTTTCAGGACGAATGAAAATGTCCTGGACAGGGTATTGGATTCAAACGACCTGGAAAGGGAAAGAGGCATTACAATACTCTCAAAAAATACTGCTGTCATATACAATAATATAAAAATAAATATTATAGACACACCGGGACATGCAGACTTCGGAGGGGAAGTAGAGCGGGTCCTAAAAATGGTAAACAGTGTACTTCTGATAGTAGATGCGGCTGAAGGGCCGATGCCCCAGACGCGTTTTGTATTGAAAAAGGCCCTTGAGCTTCATTTGAGGCCTATAGTTGTGATAAATAAAATTGATAGGCCCGATTCAAGAATTAATGAAGTAATTGATGAGATACTGGATCTATTTATTGAGCTGGGAGCCGATGATATGCAATTAGACTTTCCAATCGTTTATGTATCGGCAAGGAAAGGAATTGCAAAACTGGACCTCAAGGACGAGGCCTGCGATTTGAAGCCCCTTTTTGACACTATTGTATCTTATGTTGATCCTCCCCGGGGAAGTGAGGGGGGGCCATTGCAGATGCTTGTCACAGCGATAGAATATGATGATTATGTGGGCAGAATCGCTGTCGGCCGCATAGAAAGAGGCAGGATGGCTGTCGGGCAGAATGCCGCATTATACAAGAGGGATGGAGCCTTGCAGAGTGTTAGGCTAAGCAGGATATACGGCTTTATGGGATTGAAAAGGAAAGAGATAGAAGAAGCCTATATGGGGGACATTATTGCGGTTTCCGGAATTGAAGATATCAATATTGGTGAGACGATTTGCGATATACAGAATCCTGAACCTATCAGCTTTGTCAATATTGACGAGCCTACCATTTTTATGGAATTCAGTGTCAATAAAAGCCCTTTTGCAGGACGTGACGGGGAATACGTTACTTCAAGGCACTTAAGGGCAAGGCTTTTCAGGGAGCTGGAGACAAATGTGGCAATGAGGCTGGCAGAAACAGACTCTCCAGATACCTTTGAGGTTGCAGGAAGGGGAGAGCTTCATCTCTCAATACTTATTGAGACAATGAGAAGACAAGGCTATGAATTTGAGGTATCAAAGCCTAATGTTATTACAAAAAAAATAAATGGAGTGACTCATGAGCCTATAGAACACTTAACAATTGACGTTCCGGAAGATTCTTTGGGTGTTGTAATGGAAAAGCTGGGATATAGGAAGGCCGAAATGTTGAATATGAGCAATAGTGATAGCGGTTATCTGAGGCTTGAATTCAAGATCCCGGCAAGGGGCCTGATTGG
>CAYURW010000055.1:0-17955 GCA_964447145.1 uncultured Clostridiaceae bacterium | reverse complement strand
CAACAACGGTATCCCCTTCCACATTCTTCATAATGTCCTCGGAGTTAGCAACTCTCAAGGCCTCGATTTTTATACCGTTATGGGATACTACATGGTCGATTGTGTAACGGTCATCAATACAATGCTTAAAAACCTGGATTTTTTGCTTTGCAATTTTTGCCCTGTTTATTCTTCTGATCAATTCCTCGCTTTTACCGCTAAACATCGGCCCTACTATGACTTCGATCCACCCATGGTCCTTCGGTCCGTACATAAACTGACCCCCTATGATTAGTCAGGCGGCATAGGGGCGTTTCTGCAAAACGTCCCCATGCCGCCTCTGCAAATTATTCTTCTTTGTTTTCTTCTTTGTCCAGGCTGAATCTTCTTTTGAATCTGTCAACACGCCCGCCTGTATCTACAAGCTTTTGCTTTCCTGTAAAGAAAGGATGACACTTGGAACAAATCTCTATTTTTATTTCTTTTTTTACTGAGCCTGTTTCAAAAGTCTCTCCGCAAGCACATTTGACAACCGAACTTCCATACTTCGGATGGATTCCTTCTTTCATTCTTATCACCTCTTTCTTTGTATGATGATATATATGCGCAGCATAATTACATCAATAATAATTCCATCGACAAGTATACATTTTAGCATAGAATTTCACACTTGGCAATTATTATTTGGAGCTGACAAGCTTTTCAGTTATTTTGTGAGGCTTTGCTGCTAATCTCTGAAGTTGCTGAATTTTGTGGTATCGATGAATTCTTCATTGCTTCTGGTGTGGACTAACCTGTTTATGAGATTCTCCGTAATTTCAGGACTGGATCCGCTGCTAAAAGCTTTCCTTATAGATGTCATTGTTTCGTATTCCCTTGGATTCAGAAGCATTTCTTCCCTTCTTGTACCTGAACGGTTCATATCTATTGCAGGGAATATCCTCTTCTCTGAAAGCTTTCTGTCCAAATGAACTTCCATATTACCTGTGCCTTTAAACTCTTCGTATATGACATCATCCATCCTACTCCCCGTGTCTATCAGGGCTGTGGCAAGAATGGTCAGACTCCCGCCCTCTTCTATATTCCTTGCAGCACCGAAAAACTTTTTGGGCTTGTGAAGCGCCCCCGGGTCAAGGCCTCCCGAAAGAGTCCTTCCTGTAGGTGATATCGTAAGGTTATATGCCCTTGCCAATCTTGTAATGCTGTCTAAAAGGATAACCACATCCTTCTTTTGTTCCACAAGCCTTTTGGCCCTCTCAAGAACCATTTCGGCGACCTTGCAGTGGTTTTCGGGCATTTCATCAAAGGTGGAATAAATAACATCACCGTTGATTGACCTCTTCATATCCGTTACTTCTTCGGGCCTCTCATCTATCAGCAATACTATCAGTTCTGTCTGGGGATAGTTTTTCGTGATGCTGTTGGCGATTCTTTTTAATAGAATTGTTTTCCCGGCTTTTGGAGGTGATACGATCATCCCTCTCTGCCCCATTCCTATTGGAGCCAGGAGGTCAATTATCCTTGTAGACAGGTCTTTTGGATCATTTTCCAGAACAATTTTCTTATCGGGGTATATTGGGGTCAGATCTTCAAAGTATGGTCTTCTTACTACACTTTCAGGGTTGTCGCCATTGACTCCCTGTACGAACAGAAGTGCCGGAAACTTCTCTCCCTCTTTAGGGGCCCTGGTAATTCCCGTGATCCTGTCTCCGGTCCTTAAGTTGAAACGCCGTATTTGAGATGGGGATATGTAAGTGTCTCTGTCTCCCGATTGATAATTATCCGACCGCAGAAATCCAAAACCGTCGGGAAGTATTTCAAGTATGCCGTTGGCTCTTCCGCCTTTTTCGATATCCTTGCTTTCAAGCAATTTCTTTTCTTCCTCATTTAGGGGTCTATCGGCCAACTCCCTCTTTGCAGGGATATTCGTTTCACTTTCCGCTCCGGCTCTTACCCGGGGGTTTTCTTCCTTGGGCGGCGGTTTTATTATTCCCTGAGCTATCTTAGCTTCTTCGATTTTTTTTAGGATCTCTTTTGCCAGTTCATCTTTCCTGAACCTGTAGCTGCCTTTTATATCCATTGATTTTGCAAGCTCCCTAAGTTCAGTCAGACTCTTCTCCATAAGTTCGTCCAACCTCGTCATCACCTCAATATAATTATTTCCGGCTTTTTTGAAAAGATTCGTTCCGTCAAAAATATCAGACACGGGGATAATACCCGTGCCTTTATCACACTTTAAGCACCCTTATAAGCTCCTGCATATCCTTCTGATGTTTGAGGGCCGCTTCCCTGACAGGATCCCTGTTCCCTGCAAATGCAATGTCCATTCTGCTGACAGGACAACTCAGTATTTTTGCTTTGCAGCTGAGTACCAGCCTTGAATTGAAGGTATACATATGCTCTTTTCCGCAGGCAATACAACTGATGTATATACGGAAAGACTTTGAGCCGCTGCTCTTTATCCTGAATAGATTTTTGCCGCATCCGCACCTTTCCTCCCGGAAGCTGTCCTCTGCAAGGTTGAAAAGGGATATATCCCTGATTGCAAGCTTGCCGCAATGGGCACATCTCACCGCCACTCCAATATTCGTATCAAAAAGCACAACCCTGCACCCCCTAATGAACAATAATGCTTAGTACAAAACTAAGCCGCGCCTTAATATTATTCTACACCAAATCCCAAAATCCTTCAGGATCTGCTATTTGTTTTTTGCATTCCATACATATTGGGATAGTATTAATATGTTATCCGTCTCTATCTTATATTTAATATCTTTCTTGCTTCGTCAGGTACAGCAACTTCCCTGCCGCATTCCCCGGCTATCCTTGCGATCCTTTCGACCAGCTGTGCATTAGACTCAGCAACAACACCCTTTGAATAGAATATATTGTCCTCAAAACCTACTCTTACATGGCCTCCCATCGCCACAGCCATTACTCCGAGAGGCAGCTCTGCCCTTCCGATACCCGCTACCGTCCAGGTGCAGCCCTCAGGAATGCTATGAACCAGGTACATAAGATCTCTTGGATCTCCGGGCATCGCCCCGGGCACACCGAGAACAAAATCAAAATGTATGGGCATTGAAAGAAGCCCCTTCTTTACCAGCTTCATTGCATTGCTAATCATGCCTTTTTCGAACACTTCTATTTCCGGCTTAACCCCGTTCTCATTCATAGCCTTTATAAAGGTCTCTATGTATTCTTCGGTATTCATGAATACGTCGCTGCCGAAATTGCATGTCCCTGTGCTGAGGGATGCCATTTCAGGCTTTAAATATACCGGCTGTATCCTTTCTTCCTTTGAATGCCATACTGCCCCCCCTGTTGAAGGCTGAAATATCACATCGCATTTTTCCGCAATTTTTTCTTTTATCTCTCTGTACACTTCTATATCCTGAGTCGGAGTACCGTCAGGCTTCCTGGCATGCACATGGACTATTGAGGCTCCTGCTTTCCATGCCTTATATGCTTCTTCGGCTATCTCAGCAGGGCTTATAGGAAGATTGGGCTGCTGTTCCCTTGTTACTTCCGCCCCTGTAAGACATGCAGTGATTATAAGCTTATCCATTCAGATTCCCCCTTTGCTTATCCTTGGGCACTACGCAGGTGCCGCTCGCTCTGCATACAATGACCGGCTCATTCAGCACTTCCGCGGCTGAATCGTTGATGTCCGTCCTCGACTGTATCACCTTTCTAGCCTCAAATGTCATTTTCCTTGATGTATTCCCGGTCTTGACAATTTCGCCGGCCGCTTCAATAAAATCCCCTGCAAATACAGGCGCAAGAAACTCCACGCTGTCATAAGCGCAGAACAGACCTTCATCTCCGTCATTCCTTATAAGAAGCTCCGTTGCAACATCTCCGAAAAGCCCCAGCATTCTGGCTCCATCTACGAGATTTCCTCCGTAATGCGCATCATGGGCGCTCATTCTCAACCTTATAATTACCTTATCCATCCAACCCCTCCTGAAAATTGTTATTTATGAGAATATTTGATCAGCTGTTCATTGACCACATCAATGACTTTATTTAAATCAAAGGGCTTTTCCAGGCAGTATACCGCACCGTTCCTTATTGCCTTTTCCAGCATATCGCACTTCCTGCAGGCAGATATTACTATAGGTATAAGGCCGGGAACGTATTCCTTAAGCTCCTTTATGATGTCCCCGCCATCCCAGGCATTGCTGTCAGCCAGTTTTATATCAATCAGTGCAATGTCCGGCATGTACTCTTTTGCGGCATTTATTGCCCCCTCGTAGTTTCCCGCTTCAGCAACACTAAAGCCTTCTCCCCGGAACAATTCCCCCAGGAGAAATCTGACACCCTGCTGGTCGTCAACTACAAGCATTCTTTTAGTCGTCACAGAAATAGCCCCCTCGGAATTATGGCCATCAGCATAAACCCTTCAGCAAAATTATATTTGCGCCGGCTTTATCCTGCCATTGTACACTAATACATATTCTATATCTGCCTAATATTCCCTCTTTTTTGCCTATTTGCCACTCAGGTATCCGGCGACCGCATCCCTGAGCCCTGCCATCAAAGCATCGGCCTCCCCGCTGCTCCTGCCTGACACCGAAAAGTAAACTTTAAGCTTGGGCTCTGTTCCCGAAGGCCTTATACAGAACCAGGACCTGTCCTCCAAAATGTATTGAAGCACATTCTCTTTTGGAAGCCTGACTGGCCCTTTGTAATCCATGTAATCCCTTATTTCGGTGATCCTGATGCCGTTAATTTCCCTCGGAGGGTCTTTCCTAAGCCTGTTAATCAGGCTCAGCATTTCCTCCATTCCTTTTTTGCCTTCAAAGGCTATGGAAGTAAGGCTCTCCTTGTAATATCCGTATTTGCGGTAAAGCTCCATCAGCCTTTCGTACAATGTGGTCCCCATTTTTTTGCAGTATGCTGCCATTTCGCAAATAAGCATAGATGAAATGACCGCATCCTTATCCCTTACAAAGGTCCCCGCAAGATACCCATAGCTCTCCTCGTATCCGAATATGAATTCCCTTCCGCTGCTCTCAAATTCAAGTATTTTCTCAGCTATATACTTAAAGCCCGTAAGCACCGATATTGTTGATACATTATGGGCTTCGGCAATTGCTTCTCCCAGCTTCCCCGTGACTATTGTGTTTATTATGGTGCTTCTGTCATTAAGCCTGCCCCTCTCTTTAAGAGAGCCCAGGATATAATCTATAAGCAGGGCGCCTGTCTGGTTCCCTGTGAGAACAACGTATTCCCCTGATTCGTTCTTCACTGCGGCCCCCATCCTGTCGCAATCGGGGTCCGTTCCGATTATTATATCGGCGGATTGTTTCACAGCAAGCTCTATAGCCAGGGTAAAAGCATCCGGGTCCTCGGGATTGGGCAGCTTTACCGTAGGAAAATCCCCGTCGGGCTTCTCCTGTTCCGGCACTACAGTAACACTGCTGAACCCCGTTTCCCTGAGTGCCCGGGTGACCGGGATATTCCCTGTGCCATGAAGGGGTGTATATACTATTCTGAAATGATCACCCATTTCCTTTGCAACATCGGGATTAAGGGATAATTCCCGGACCCTTCCTATATATTTGTCATCCATTTCTTTTCCCAGAAATCTTAACAGGCCCTTTTCCTTGAATTGAGGATCTTCCAGGCGTTTTATCTCTGAGAAATCCTGTATGGAATTTGCTTCAGCTATCAACTCTTCCGCAATAGGCGAAACCACCTGCCCCCCATCACTCCAATACACCTTGTACCCATTGTATTTAGGGGGGTTGTGGCTGGCAGTGATCACAATTCCAGCAGCAGCGCCAAGCTCCCTTACGGCAAAGGAAAGCTCCGGAGTGGGCCTCGGACTGCTGAATACATAAGCAGCAATGCCGTTGGAATTAAGGACTTCTGCCGACTCCATAGCAAACTCATAAGAGAATCTTCTGGAGTCATAGGCTATAGCAACACATGGATCTGCTATTCCCTTTCTGATGATATAGTTGGCAATACCCTGGGTGGCCCTGCCCACAGTATATCTGTTCATCCGGTTGGTGCCGGCCCCAATTATGCCCCTAAGTCCGCCGGTCCCAAACTCCAGATCCTTGTAAAACCTGTCCTCGATTTCTTTTTCATCGTTTTTTATTGCAGCAAGCTCCCCTTTGGTCTCCTCGTCAAAGGCGGGATCAGTGGTCCACTTATGGTATTTATCATAGAAATTCACGAACATACCTCCGCAATATTTTTAATTACTTTATAAGGAGGCCAGCAGCCACCTCTTTCAGGTACCTTCCGAATTCCCCTCTCAATTCTGTCCTTTTCAGCGCAAATTCCACGGTTGCTTCAAGAAAGCCGATTTTTGAACCTATATCGTACCTTCTGCCTTCGAAGTTATATGCATACAGGTTCCTGATACCGACAAGGGTTCTTAAGGCATCTGTAAGTTGTATCTCCCCACCGGAGCCGGGTCCCGTATCCTCTAAAATCCCAAATATATCAGGAGTTATAATATACCTGCCCATTATGGCGATATTTGACGGGGCCTCTCCCTTTGCGGGTTTTTCCACAAGATTTTTTACCCTGTACAATCTTTCGCTGATTTCTTCACAGTCTACTATCCCGTATCTTCCCGTATCCTCGGGCTCTACCTCCTGGACTCCGATAACTGCGCTTTGGTTCTCCTCATATACCTTAATCAGCTGTTTCAAACAGGGCACCGGGGAATCGACCACGTCATCCCCTAACAATACGGCAAAGGGCTTATCCCCCACAAAGGTTCTGGCGCAGTATATCGCATGGCCAAGACCCTTTACCTCCTTCTGTCTTACGTAATGTATATCCACAAGGCTTGAGATATCCTCCATCTGCTTCAATAGCTCATTACTGCCCTTATTTCTAAGCTCCATCTCCAATTCCACGGATCTGTCGAAGTGATCTTCAATTGCCCTTTTATTTCTCCCTGTTATAATCAGTATTTCTTCAATTCCCGAGCTGATTGCCTCTTCAATAATATATTGGATAGCAGGCTTGTCAACAATAGGAAGCATTTCCTTCGGCTGGGCCTTGGTAGCGGGCAAAAACCGTATTCCCAATCCCGCTGCAGGTATAACTGCCTTTTTAATTCTCATAGATCCATCCCCCATATTCCCAACGGCTAATACATCGCCTGTATCGTTTTGGCTGAAATACCCTCAGCTGTCCCCGTGCCTCTTACATTTATTGTCTGACCGGGTTTTAGGCTTCCCAGTCCTATGAAATTCAAATCCGCATCCGCAATTTTTGTGTCTTCGGAAACATATATCAATCTTTCGGTTTTGTTGTTTGTGCCGCTGTCATATATATCCACTGTTATTGTTTTGTTCCCGGGATTGATGCTCTTTATTTCCCCCTTGAATTCAAAGGGTAGCAGGACATCTTCCTTCAGCACCGTTATTTTTTTGATTGCATCGTCAATGAGGCTGACTTCCGCCTGCATCCCGGGCCTTAAGGAATGAATGTCTCCATCCGCCCCGGCTATCTCAATGCCTGCATCTGCATAGTATGTATTCTGGCCTCCTCCGGAGGCTGTTATAACAATCTTGGGAGGAGCTATCCTACTGTATGTGATGGATTCAATGGCTCCTTTATCTGAGCTTTTGACTCCGTCAGCATTTATCTCGATCAGCTCATCGTAGGATGTGGTTAGAACCAGGCTGTTTCCTTCCCTAAGCTCCTGCCACAATGCATTCTTCCCATCCTTTATGACTACGGTCTTAGCAGTTATTGCATAATTCCTTACTTCTCCCTTGGAGGTTTCCATTCTAAGTGTGGTCTTCTCTGAAGACTGGATGCTGATAAGCTTTCCTATTATTTTGCGTATTCTGCTTTCGCCTATTATTTTTACTATTTTGTTGTCTTCAATAAAGAGCCCGACTCTATCACTTTTTGCAAGCCTCCAGAACCCACCGGGAATATCGTCTATAGTGCATGTCGCATTTTCCGCTACTTTGTATGTTCTTCTTTCTGTTCCAACAAAGACTGCCAAATTGCCATACTCCGGTATTACCTGATCCACATAGGCGGTCACATCCGGCTGTTTACCATCTGCAACAGGAGGTACATAAGGCTGTTCACCATTTGCAGCAGAAGACAAATCGGACTGTGCCCAGTCCTTAGCTATTTTAGCAGGGTCCGGACCAATTCCGTCGGCCCATTCTATATTTCCTCCCCAGGAATCAGCCGCCCCTGCCCCGGTATCGGGAACATCCAGCCCAAGTACCTTCCTATTGTATACATCGCTTGAGATATCGAGCATTTTTGCAAAAACGGCTCTGTCCACATTGCTTTTTGGATTCAATTTGGTGTTTGTTTCGCTGTAAGGGCTAATAATGCCGTTGTCGAGCAGGAATTTGACACAGGGCTTGGATCGGGTGGGTATATCAAATATATCCAAAAATTCAAGGGCAATAGGAGGATCTTTTTCATCGTAGACTATTCCAAAAGCCCTTCCAAGGTATTCTATAATGCTGTTCTTTGTAGCATAGGGAATCTGGCCGAACTTGCTTACATCGGCATCGGTAATTATTCCCTTCCCCAGACATACAAGGACGTGCTCTCTTGCGTAATTGGGAACCTTAAACTTATCCAGCACATTGTCCCGGTATATTTTCTCCAGTTGTTCCAGATTTATATTCTTTTCCTGATTAATCATCCGTGATATACTTACTAAGGCGTCGTAGTTCCTGACAAATTCGCCGGGCTTGAATTCGGTCTCCGAATATCCGCCCATCAGACCTTTGTTGTAAACACTGATGATATGCTGTTTTGCCCAATTGTTATCTATATCAGTAAACTTTGAAGTGTTATCTGCATAAAAGGTACTGCTAAGTGCGAGTAATATTGTACACACAACGACTGCTGTTTTGAAAATTTTAATTTTTTTCATCTGTATCCTCCTATTATATTCTTTCTTACAGAAATATATTCTGTAGAAGTTGCATAAATCCTGCTTTATTAAGGAAAAGGCTGCAAAGATTTTATAGCAAGGGTTTGTTCCGGATTGCAATGTTTTTATAGCGGAAGTTTTGTAACGAAACTGTAATGAACAAATCGGCGGGTTCTGCGTCATATAGTATTAGGAGGACAAGCAAGGCTGAGGAAGCTTATTTTTATGGCAAACTGGTTAACATAGTCTAATTACATAATCTTCATTAATATTAGCCAGTATTCCTTATTACACACACATTACACTTAATTACAATACTGTTACAGGGGAAGGAATCGCAAATATTGTGTAGAATTATGTTAACCTAATGAAGATTATAATTTTTCTTTTTACAACCTTGAAAGGAGGTGCGTAGCTCAGAGTGAAAAGTTGCAGCAACCATAACTATTACAAACCCAATAATAATTATAAGGAGGAAACAACACGTATGAATAAGAAGATACTTGCTCTTCTTCTGGCAGTTGCCATGGTATTCTCATCAATGACCATTGCATTTGCTGAAGAAACAGCTGCAGTCAGCGCCGATGCAAAAGCTCTTGAAACTATCGGTGCACTTAAGGGAGATACCACAGCAGGTGTCACACCCGAATACCTTGCAAAAGAAACCACAAGAATGCAGGCAGCTATAATGTATTTGAGGCTTAAGGGCCTTGAAGACGAAGCAATGGCATTCACAGGAACAGAAAACTTTGCAGATGCAAACACAATGACATGGCCTGAAGGTAAAGCTATGATGGCTTATCTCAAAGCCAACCCGCAGCTTGGCTGGATCGGTGCAGACGGAGGAAAATTCAATCCTTTTGATACGATCACAGCACAGCAGTACTACAAGGTAATGCTGGAAGCACTGGGATACAAGCAGACAACTGCAGAAATCAAAGGTGACTTTGAATGGACAGAGGTTATAGGATTTGCAGCTTCAAAGGGCCTTGCAAAGGTTGCAGCTGTTGAAAAGTTCACAAACAACGACTTGGCAGTTGCTACAATTGAAGGCTTGATGGCCAATGTAAAGGGTGAAACAAAAACTCTTGCAGCTTCAATGGTTGATGCAGGAATGATCAACAAAGCTGCAGCGGTAAAAGCCGGTCTGTATGAGGAAGAAATCCAGGCAGCTGTAAAATCAGCAAAAGCTCTTGGCAACTCAGTAGTTGAAGTAACATTTGAAGAAGATGTCAATGCTGCAGCAGCAAACGCAGACAGATATGTCATCGAAGGACTTAAGGTAAATTCAGCAGTAATTTCCGGCGATGATACAGTAAGACTTGAAACAGCTGCTATGACATCCGGAAAACTCTACAAACTGACAGTCAACGAAAAAACAGTTCAATTCACAGGGGTTGCAAAGGTAACAGGAGGCCCTGAAATTGACACAGTTAAGAGTGAAGACGTTGAAGAAGTTGTTGTAAGCTTCAACAAAAATGTTGACTATGCCACAGGTTCAGATGCTGCCAACTATTCCATAGCCGGAGTAGAGATAGTAAAAGCTGAGGTTGACGGCAAAAAAGTAACATTAACAACAGAAGGCCTTAAGAATAAGACAAAATATACAGTAAAGGCATTAGGAATCAAATCAATTGACGGCGTAGCAAAGAAAACAAACACCGAAACCTTTACAGTAAAATTTGATACAACAGCTCCTAAGATTGAAGGAGAAATAGAAGTACAGACAAATGAAAGAATAAAAGTAACCTTCAATGAGAAGATTACAAAAGAGTCAGCTGAGAACATTGACAACTACTCAATCAAGGAAGACAAAACAAACGGTTCAGAACTTGATATAGTATCAATCAAATGGGATTCTGACCCCGACTACGAAAACAGCGTTGAAATTGTTACAGAGCCAATGGAAAAAAGAGGAGACTACAAGCTCTCTGTCAACAACATAGCTGACCAGAGGAAGGTTGCCAACGTAATAACAAGACCTGCAACTAAGACATTTAAGTCTGTTGCTGAAGACACAAAGGGACCTGAATTCAAAACTGTTACAGTCCTTTCCCCTACCGCAATACTGGTAGACTTCAGTGACGCCAGCAAAATAGACGAAGCCAGCGCAACAGACCTCAGCAACTATGAGCTGGAAGGCCTGGAAATAGATTCAATCAGAACAATAAAGAATGAATGGAAAACATTCAGAGCCATCCTTACAGTTGAAGAAATGGAAACAGGCAAAACTTACGACCTGACAGTCTCCGGCGTTCTTGATGAATTCGGCAACGAAATGAAAGAGACTAAGAAGCCTGCAAAAGCTGTATCAAGCAGCCTTGCTTCAGCAAAACTTGTCAGTGCGGTTGCTACCGGCAAGAATGCAGTAACATTGACCTTTGACAAGGAATTAGATGAAAAATCAGCTAAGAACCTTGCATACTACACTATAGACGAAGAAGTCGGCGCACCGACAAAGATTACTTTGGAAACTGACAACAAAACAGTTAAATTGGAAGTTAACGATATCATCAATGGTTACGGCGAATATGACGTAATAGTTGACGGTGTTGAAGACCTGGCAGGGAATGAACTGTACTTCAAAATGAAGGTCAACACAGTGCTCAACACATGGGATGAAACAGCTCCGGAGCTTGAGAATGCAGACATTATCAGCAGCAAAGTAGTAGCTCTTACCTTTGATGAAAGAGTAGTATACGAAGGCGGCGCTAACGGTGCAAAGCTGGTTCTGGCAGTAGACGGCGTTGACGATGATGCTACAAATGTACTACTGGATGCAAAGGGCTATGCAGAAGATGACACAGTAATAGAATTCTCATCCGCAACTGAATTGACATCAGACAAAGAATACACGGTAGTCAAAGTCGTATACGGCGCTCCTGCAGTAGACGGCGGTGTAAAAGACCTTAGAGGAAACAGAGTACTGGAAGCTTCAATCGAATTCGGCAACTTCACATTTGAAGGTGTCGACAGCGAACTGGACAAGGTTGAAGTTGAGTCATACGAACAGACAAACGGAAAGACCTTTGAAGTAACAATGTCCAAGTACGTTGACTTTACAGGCGCAGATGCTGCAGACGTAGCAGGCTTTACAGTATCAATAGACAAAGCTGTGGTTACATTCGTAAAGAATTCCGGCAAGATAGAAGAGGACAAGGACTATAACTTCAACTTTGCTGACTTCTTAGCGGACAAGCATGGCAACGCAGTTGAAAATGCAGATGAAGACGATCTGACGATCCTTACAGGTGAATACACAGATACAGAAGCACCTGAAATAGAATCAGTAGTTGCAAAAGACAGAGATACCATTGAAATAACATTCAGCGAAGATATCCCTGTTATGAATGGAGCAGCAAAGACAGCCTTCATAAACGGCCTGAAGCTTAAGAACTACGACCTTGACAGCAGCATAACACTCTCCATGGATGATGACAATGCAATAAGCGACAACGACGGGGACAATGTAATAAAAGTCAAAGTCGGAAAATCAATGGAAGCAAGGTATGAATATGAACTGTCCGTAAAGAAGAATTCATTCGTAGACTTCGTAGGCATAGCAAATGGAAGCGACGAAACATTCTACTTCAACGGCACAAACCTGGCAAAATAAGAAAGCTAGAAATGTTTAAGGATGGGCAAAGCGCCCATCCTTTTTTTACTTAATGATTATGAAGCTGTCAATTTTTATTCTTTCTGATGATCCGGTCTTTATGCTTATGGTCAGCCCGTCCGCATTATCGGGTATCGGCAGATTAATAACATACTGCTGCCACTTTTCGCTCAGCTGATACCTTTTTACTTCGTTTTTATATTTCTTTCCCGTCTTGATGTTTATATTTGCATGGAGAATGGCTTCTTCGGAATCTTTTTTGGCGTAAAACTTTATCCCAAGGGTCCTGCCCTTTAGCTTCCTGTCGCTTATGAGGGATGACAGGTCCGCCCACACCCCGGCTCTTTTGGTGGAGGTATTATTAATATACAGCGATCCCTGAGCGTCTATAAAATCCTTGTCTTTGTCCCGTACTTCTGCAATCAGGTCTTCATCTCTGCCCCAAACAACATTAAACCTGTCAACATAGCCCGTTTCACTGACACTGAAGCCTTTTTCAAAAACCTGCTCATATATCGCATACTCATAATATTTGCATTTTTGCTCCGACGGAGCCGGGACCGGAACTGTATTGGTATCGGGAACCACACTGCCGGTATATGTGCCGCTGCTTTTAAATACATTGGCAAAGCTGCTTGCAACCATATTTGTATTGTACCCTATATCCAGGTGCACTATATAATCCTTTCCGTCAACAATGGAGAGCGAAAACTTGTCCTTCTTGGCTGTATAAATAATATTTCCGCCTCTTTCTACAGTCCACTTCAGTGAATCAATAAGATTGTAAGGGTCCGCCTTTTCCCGGTCGTAGGAACAATAAAGCTTTTTTGCACCGCTTTGATCTTCTATGCGCCACTTAAACTTTTTATCCTTAATGTCCATGTCAATATCGTTAATTATGAATACTTCTCTGACATCCTTAAGACGGAGCGCAATCATAAGTTCATTTGCTATTCCGTTGATGTCCGGATTTGACATCAGTCTCATCAACTTATTCTTAATTCGGACAGGATCTATTCTATCCTCCATAGTTATATTTTCTTCCGCCCTGGTAACGGCCATATAAAATTTCGCCGCATCACTGTATTTTCCCCAAGCCTCGTAAATCCTTGCCATATTGTAGTAGTACTCAATAATGGGCTGATTCGCAATAGCCTGCTTCTGTATCTCCTCAGCTTCTTCGAATTCTCCCAGATGAAAAGAGCATACTGCTGCATTATTATAAGAAACCGAGTCATTGGTGTAAAATTCGGCAGATTTTAAATAGCTATTTCTGGCCAAGTCAAATTTACCCAGCCTGTAATTACATGTCCCCAGCTTGAAATGTACTGCAGCCTTCTGCTGAGAACTAAGATTCGGCATGCTTGTAAGCTTCAGATATTCGCTTTGGGCCAGATCATACTGCTCCTGCTTGAACAGCTGATCCGCCTTCAGAAGGCTTGCGGGAAAGCTGATATTTGTAGTCAGGCTGATATCCGCCTTTTTATGCTCCTTGGGGTTAAAAAAAATGCTTATATACTGGCTGTAAATATTGGCAGTAGAAACAAATAGAATCAATACCAGTACAATTATCAGTGCTTTTTCAAAATTAAGCTTAGACAAGCCCTCACCTCCCATGCCATATTATTTGCGGCAACAAACACTAATATATGTTTGGTTCAACCCAAATAAAATCATACTAACAGAAATTTGTCTCAATTATGCTTAAACAGATTTTTGTCTCAATTATGCTTAAACAGATTTTTATATCCTTTCTTATATTTTATTACAAATTTGTTAAACCCGCAATTCCTTTACATAATGCAACTTGCTCAACCAAACTCAAACATATATAATTAATATGGTTGAGCAAAAGATCTATATAGAATGTACTACTCACGAAATGAAAGATTATGCATTCTCATCAATGGTAATTTACAGATAGAATTAATATGGTTGGGCAAAAGCTCAGTATATAATGCCTTCAATGCCCATTAGCTATTATATTAGGAAAGTTATACTTGCCTAATATAATAAAAAAGAAAACTTTTTGATATAGAATACGTATAAATTATGTATGACTATTTTTTGTACATTCTTAAAGGGGGTAAAACGATGAAGGGCAGAAAAAAATTAATCATCATCGCAGCAATTATATTGATAGCGGTGGCTGTAGGCGCTGTAAGAATAATAATTTCCGGCCGGAGCAAGGTCAAGGAAGTGGAAATAGGAAAGGTCGAAGCAAAAGACTTGTTCCAGGTAATATCGGTAACAGGCAGCATCGACTCCAACAACAAGGAAGAAATTGAGCTGCCCATGCAGCAAAAAGTGATGGAGGTTTTTGCTGTTGAGGGCCAGGAGGTCAGTTCCGGAGATCCAATATTAAAAATTGACTCTACAGACTACAATTATCAGCTGAAAAAATATGAGCTTGCCCTTAGCCTTGCAAACTCAAATTTTGAAAGGCTCTCGGATGCCAGCAGGAATAATGACAAAAAAACTTTGGAAAATGCGGTAAAGCAGGCAGAGATAGGCCTGGACAGCTCCGAGGCAAACTATAACGAAGCCAAGAGGAGATATGACAGGGTCAATGCACTTTACGGCAGCGGTGCAGCTTCAAAGGAGGAGTACGAAACTGCCCTTAAGGCAATGAACGATTTCCAAAACCAGGTAGAGTTATCGACTATCCAGCTTGGCAATGCCGTGAATTCTCTTAATGATTTTGATACAAACAGAAATGACCAGATAAAGGATCAAAAAAATCAGATTGAAAGCTCTATGGCAGACATAGCAAACATAAAGGACAAAATAGAAAAAAGCACCATAAGGTCAAGCATCAGCGGCAAAATAGTACAGCTGAAGGTAAAGCCGAATCAATACCCCACAATGGAAAATAACGTCGTTATGATATATGATCTTTCAAAATATAAGGTAGATGTGATGGTAAGCCAGTATGATGCAGTAAGTGTCAGCCCGGGCCAAAGGGCAAGCGTAAAGGTAAAGGGCATAGCAACCGATTACAAGGGCACAGTTACATCAATAAGCGATGCTGCGGTCATTACAATGGAAGGGTCAAACAAAGAGCCCAAGGTAAAAATAGAAGTGACCCTGGACAATCCTGACGATAAAATTAAAGCGGGATATGAAGCGGATATAGATATTACTTTGAAGGAAAGCCTGAATACAGCAGCAGTGGGTTTTGAATCCGTTCTGGAGGATGAGGAAGGAAAGCGGTATGCCTTTGCAGTTGTTGACGGCAAGGCAGTCAAAAAATATATAAAGACCGGTCTGGAGACGGATTTTGACATACAGGTGCTTGAAGGCCTGAAAGCAGGTGACCAATACATTAAGAACCCAACCTCAACCCTTAAGGACGGAGAACCGGTGAAGCAGTCAGGGGGTAAAAAAAGTGATAATAAAAGTTGAAAACCTGAGTAAGATATACGACACCGGGAAAATCCAGGTAGAAGCCCTGAAGAACATCAATCTGGAAATAGAAGAAAAAGAATATGTGGCAATAATGGGAGCCTCCGGCTCCGGCAAGTCCACTCTGATGAATATACTGGGATGCCTTGACAGCCTGACGGAAGGACAGTACCTGCTGGACGATGTGGACGTATCCACTCTTGACGGCAACCAGCTGGCGGCAATAAGAAACAAAAAGGTAGGCTTTGTATTTCAGGCCTTTAATCTACTTCCGAGGCTGACAGCATTGGGAAATGTAGAGCTGCCCATGGTCTATTCGGGAATGCCCCGGGCTGAGAGAATTGAAAAGGCGAAAATTGCCCTTAACAAAGTCGGCTTATCCGATAGAATGGACCACAGGCCCAATGAGCTTTCGGGAGGTCAGAAGCAAAGAGTCGCCATAGCAAGGGCCCTTGTCAACGACCCCGCAATACTGTTGGCTGATGAACCTACAGGGAACCTGGATACAAAATCCAGCGAAGAAATAATGGATATATTCGAAAGCCTGAATAATGAGGGAGTCACAATTGTCATGGTCACTCATGAGCGGGACATTTCCCTTCATACAAAAAGGGCGGTAGTTTTTAGAGACGGCGAAATCATCTCCGATGAGCAGGTAAAAAACAGAATAATAAGGGGAGGGGTATTCCATGAACTTAGTTGAAGGCTTTGTATCAGCCCTCCAAAGCATAAGGGCCAATAAAATGCGCTCTTTCCTGACTATGCTCGGTATAATAATCGGTATTTCATCGGTTATAGCTATAGTATCCATAGGTCAGGGAGGCAAGCAGGCTATAATGGGAGAGTTTGACGACCTGGGCACCAACGTGATAAATGTGAATTTGAAGTCAATGTTCAATGACATAGATGACAGAGATTATTTCACCCTTAAGGATGCCGACCTGATCAAAGCCAAAATCCCCGAGGTCACCACAGTGGTGCCTGCCACTGGCTACATGGGGCAGATAAAAACTGAAAAGGAAAGCAAGTTCGCTGAAATAGACGGCATAACCCATGAATTCAACAAGCTGGTAAAAACGGAAATGCTGGCCGGCAGGTTTTTGAATGAAAGGGATGTAGAGTCTGGCAGAAATGTAATAGTAATTGATGAAATAACAGCAAAAAAGCTTTTCAAGAGCCCCGAAAAAGCAATAGGGCAAAAAGTAAAGGTTGTAGTAGACGATAAAAACAGCAGCCTTACAATAGTAGGAGTAAGCGAGTCCCAGGGCGGAAGCATGGCGGCAATGTTCGGGGACAACTTCCCCGGTACCGGCTACGTACCCATTACAATAAGCGAAAGGGTAATGCCGGGTGCAAAGATCTCATTCTTCTCCATTTTGCTGAAAGACATGGACAACTCAAAGGAAGTGG
This sequence comes from uncultured Clostridiaceae bacterium, assembly GCA_964447145.1. GTDB lineage: Bacteria > Bacillota > Clostridia > Lutisporales > Lutisporaceae > BRH-c25. The sequence continues at coordinate 655 of CAYURW010000055.1, read as the reverse complement.
CGGCCAGGATAGTGCACCTGCTGGAGCAGACCCACAGGAACAAGGATAAGTATGCTGCGGAGGAAGGCTTCAAACAGTTAGATATGCTTAATAACGTCATTAATATATTCACAATGGTAATAGGGGCAATTGCCGGAATATCCCTGGTGGTCGGCGGCATTGGAGTCATGAACATAATGCTTGTATCTGTAACCGAGAGAACCAGAGAGATAGGCATACGGAAAGCATTGGGGGCCAGGAACAGAGATATAATGCTCCAGTTTCTGACTGAGTCCATTATCCTCTGTCTAATAGGGGGGACCATAGGGATGACTCTCGGGATAACCCTGGGCTTTATTGCCGGGAAGATAATAAACATACCCCTTGGAACATCGCCCTTTATAATATTTATTGCATTTGCCTTTTCATCTGCGGTAGGGATATTCTTCGGGCTCTATCCCGCCAATAAGGCAGCAAAGCTTGATCCAATTGAGGCACTAAGGTATGAATAGGACAGCGCAATGTGTAGGTAGATGAACAACGGCAGCTCTGCCGCATTTGATGCCCATAAGCATTTTCCGGAGGAAATCCTAGTGCGTGCACTTAATCAAGTGCTTGAAACTTATGTAAACCTATTAAACAGCGATAATCAAACTTTTGTATAGGTTTTTGGACA
>CAYURW010000054.1:0-18056 GCA_964447145.1 uncultured Clostridiaceae bacterium | reverse complement strand
ATTTCTGTGACCGTTACCGCCGCTGTGAGGCTTTCCGCGAGGGAGGCAGCTGGATAAAGGGCAAACCTGTGAATCTTGTGGCGGCCGCCGGTGGTTCGGGAAACGGTACTTCGCACTGTCTGGTGGAGCTTGAAACCTGGTGCAGGCATGTTCAGGCCGTCCCCCGGGAACGCATTGGCATAAATAGATTTGAGCGCAGTTTGGAACTGCCGGTAATAGAAGACGCCGGCGCTCGTATGGCCCGGGGGGAGTATTGATGAAGAAACAAATACCGGGCGCCGGAGGTATAATATACGCGCCTTGCTTTTAGGGGATTTTAGGGCGTCATTGCCCTCTGGGCATGCAAACATCTATATTGCCGGAGTGGACGCATCGCTGGCGATTTGTTTGATAATGCTGTTCAATTACAGACGCTTAAAGTAGACGTCATAAGCGGTGCCACTTTGACCTCCAAAGCGCATCTTAAGGCCTTTGAAAACGCACTTAAAGAGGCGCAGCCGGAAAGATAGCAGGGAAAGTGGAATTCTAAGAACCGCCTTTAAGATAGTCCGAAGGTGACTGGGTGGTAAACCGCTTAAATACCGAGGAGAAATAATTTGAAGATGAAAAGCCCAGCTCGGCGGAGGCCTCGGTTATATTCATCCCCTTGGCCATAAGGCGTTTTGAAGTCTCTACCTTCTGAAAGTTAATATACTCCCTGGGTGTAAAGCCGATTTGTTGGTAGAATTTTTGTTTGAAACGGGAAAGGGATAATCCGGAAACGATCGCCAGGGCATCGAGGGAAATAGTCTCGTATATGTTTTCGCGGATATAATTCACCGCAGCCTGAATATCTTTGGAAACCTCCCGTTCCTGTCGTTGTGAATAATCAATTAAAAGCATCAAAAAGTACACAAGCATGGAAGCCGCATGAAAGCGGCCCTCCCAATGCTGGGGGTCCATGGCGATCTTAAAGAATCCTTTCATAAGCTTTTGCATTTCACCGGTGTTTGTATTTACTTTTCGGGAACTGATGCGGCTTAAGTCCCCAATCAGCCGTTCCTTCCATTCCTTCCCAAGGAACAGAAAATTTTCTTCCGTAATGTCCAGCTGAACCCAATACATTTCATTTAGAGAGATAGGCACTGTTCCGGTGTGATGTGGCTCATCCGGAAAAGAGATGTACACATCACCGCCGGACAGGTGCTCCGTCTGATTGTCGGTAAAAAAGGTCATGGTCCCCTTACATAGATATGTAATTTCAAAGGCGTTTTCATGATAATGGGGGTAAAGGGCCGGAATTGCCTTTATGACACTGTGTTTGCCAAACATTCGCAACCCGGGGATGCAGAGCTGTTCCTCCGTCAGGATTGTCCGAAAGCCATCGTCGTATGCAGGGTCCCGCCAGTTAATCGGTTTCATGGGGATGCCTCCTAAGTTTTTTAACAATCTATAATTTTGTATTAAGGACGGAATTGAATGAAACTAAACTATACATATTATATAATTTTAATTAACAACAAGCAACGGGAAGTGAAGGGAAATTGAAGAGATCAGAAATAAACGCACTAATTCGTGAAAATATCAAGTGGCTGGAAGAAAAACAGGTATATTTGCCGCCTTTTGCTTACTGGACACCGGAGGAATGGATGGAAAAGGGCCATGAATACGACGAAATCCGGGAAAATATGCTGGGCTGGGACGTGACGGATTATGGCCGAGGGGACTTCCGGCAGATTGGATTACTGCTGTTTACCATAAGGAATGGCAATCTGAAACGTCGGGAATTTGGGAAGCCATATGCAGAAAAGCTTTTAATTTCCGGGGTGGATCAGCTTTCTCCAAACCACTTTCACTGGCATAAGATGGAGGACATCATAAATCGCGGCGGAGGTACGCTGATGCTTCAGCTATGGAATTCCACAGAGACAGAGGAACTGGATACGGAAAAAGATGTGACTGTCCGCATTGATGGACGGGTTACAAAGGTTCCGGCCGGAGGAAGAGTATTTTTAATGCCGGGAGAAAGCATTACTCTGGCACCACGGGTGTATCATCTTTTCATGGCGAAAGTAGAAAAGGTTTTAGCCTGGGAAGTTTCTATGGTGAACGATGACGAAACAGACAACCGTTTTTATGAAAAGCAAGCCCGGTTTACACGGATTGAAGAAGATGAGCCGGCAGAGTACCTGCTCTGCAATGAATATCCGGAGGGAAAATAAATGTTTGATATTACGGCATTCGGGGAGGTCCTGATCGACTATACGCCAGCGGGAAAGTCCCGTGCAGGAATGGACTTATTTGAGCAAAATCCCGGTGGGGCCCCGGCAAATTTACTGGCCTGTGCGTCAAAGCTTGGAAGCAGGACATTGTTTATAGGCAAGGTGGGCGCGGATACTCAAGGGAGATTTCTAAAAAAAACCCTTGATAATGCGGGGATTTCCACTGCAGGGCTTGTCGAGGACAGCCGGTATTTTACGACAATGGCTTTTGTCAACCTTACGGAGACAGGGGAGCGGAGCTTTGCATTTGCGAGAAAACCGGGGGCAGACACACAGATGACTGTGGAAGAAGTAGATTTCTCACTTCTTTCCAAAAGCAGGATCCTTCATTTTGGTTCTTTATCCCTGACGGATTCACCATCAAGGGAAACTACTTTCACCGTAATAGAAAAAGGACGTGAGGCCGGATGCCTGATATCCTGCGATCCAAATATAAGGCCCATGCTTTGGCCTTCTTGCGAAGCAGCAAAGGAACAGGTGCGAAGTGTATTGCCCTTTGTGGATATCATAAAGCTTTCACAGGAAGAGGCAGAGCTTTTGACAGACCTAAAAGTGCCGGAGGAGGCAGTGGAGACACTGCTGGCAAAAGGAGTTCGCCTGGCAGCGGTTACCTTGGGAAAAGATGGAGCTTATGTCGCCATGGAAGGGATGAGAGTACGGGTTTTTGGACACTCGGTCAAGGTGCTTGATACCACCGGGGCAGGGGATGCCTTTTGGGGCGCTTTTCTGCATAAACTGACTGAAAAAATGAAAAATGGGAACTGGGATCAAATGGAATCGGAGGATTTAATGAGGCTGGCGAAATTCGCAAATGCAGCGGCGGCCTGCTGCGTAAAAAAACGCGGCGGAATTCCGGCCATGCCGGAACTTCAGGAAATTGAAAGACAACTGGAAGGCAGGGACTAATACATGAAGAAGATACAGAATATCAACGATCATGATTTTGAGAAATATGGAACCCGGATTGATTTTACTGCAAAAGATGGCGGGTCGGACTTTGAGATCATAATCAGCCATGAAACCGATCCGTGGCGAATAGCGGTTTTGCGAGTAAAGGACAGAGCTTTCACCGGGCTGGAAAAGCACCCCCATTCATTGGAGACCTTTGAACCGCTGGAAGGAATATGTGTTTTACTTTTATCCAATAACACCGATAAAAAAGATTGCGAAGCCTTTCTTTTGGATCAGTCGGTTTGTCTGCACAAAGATATTTGGCATGGGATTCTAACCCTGACTCCGGAATCCAAAATAAAAATAACGGAGAATCTTACGGTAGAGACCGAATATTATAAATTTGATCAGCCGGTAGAAATAGTGGTCGACTGAGCAAAGAGGAGTAAATATGTCGGGATGTATTGTAAAAATGGAACACGTATCAAAGGCCTTCCCCGGTGTAAAAGCACTGGATGATGTATCCTTTTTCCTGGGAACCGGAGAAGTTATGGCTCTCCTGGGAGAAAACGGAGCGGGAAAGTCCACTCTTGTAAAGGTCCTTAGCGGTGTATACACGAGAGACGGGGGAGATGTCGAAATCCTTGGGCAAAGCATACCGGAGGCCTTCACTCCGAAAAAGGCCCTGGAAATGGGCGTGGCCATCATTCACCAGGAACTGAACATGTGCAGCCACTTGACCGTAGCGGAAAACATCTTTCTGGGCAGGGAAATCCTTCATAGAGGGTTGCTGGCTCAAAAAGCGATGAATGCAGAGGCCGGGAGGATACTTCAGGACTTAGGGATGGACATTCAGCCGACAACGGTAATCAGCGAACTGCCGGTATCAAAACAGCAAATGGTAGAGATCGCAAAGGCACTGTCCTCCAATGCAAAAATTCTGATTATGGACGAACCTACCAGTGCCTTGACCAATAAGGAAATAGATGAGCTCTTTCGAATCATCCGAACCTTAAAGGGCCTTGGCAAAGGAATTGTCTATATATCTCACCGGTTGGAGGAGTTGTCCCATATCGTAGACAAAGTGACTATAATGAGGGATGGAAAATTAATTCTGGTTTCGGACTTTGACAAAATATCCATGGCAGAAATCATCCAGAACATGGTGGGCAGAGAAATTAAAGAAAAGTTCCCAAGAGTGGAAAGCATTCCCGGGGAAGAGCTTCTAAAAGTTAGAAATTTAGATGATGGAAAAGCTGTCCGGAATGTGTCCTTTGAGGTTTATGCCGGAGAAATCGTAGGCGTTGCCGGGCTGATGGGCGCCGGGCGAACGGAAATGACAAGGGCCATTTTTGGAGCGGACCCAAAGCAGAGCGGAGAGATTCTTCTAAAGGGGCGATTGCTGCATATTAATAACCCTATTGATGCGATTCGGGAAGGGTTGGTATTAGCCCCGGAGGACCGGAAGAAAGACGGCCTTTGTACAAAGCTAAGCATTCGGGAGAACCTGGCTTTGCCAAACCTGGACAGAATTTGTGATAGATTCGGCATTGTTCGAAAAAAGTTAGAAAAACAGTTGGTACAGGAAATAATCACAAAGTTTTTTATAAAGCTCTCCTCTGAAGAGGCCGATGCCGGAAGCCTATCCGGTGGAAATCAGCAGAAAGTAGTCGTGGGAAAGTGGATGGCCCGGGATTCAAAGGTTGTCATATTTGACGAGCCGACCAGAGGGATCGACGTTGCGGCGAAGGTAGAAGTATATAATTTAATGAATCGCCTAAAGCAGGAAGGGGTCGGTGTTCTTTTTGTTTCCTCGGAAATGACGGAAATTCTGGGTATTAGCGATCGAATTCTGGTTATGTGCGATGGGCGAATTACCGGAGAACTGGATACAAAGACCGCTACCCAGGAAGAGATTTTGGAACTGGCGACCCGATTTGAAAAAAAGGCATGAGAAGCGGGAATATATAGGAGGTTTTCTGAAATGGGTAAATTACAAGAGCAAGGCTTCTTGAAACGAATTATTGCCATTCGGGGAATGGTCCAGGTCCTGACTGTGACCTTTGGTTTGATGGTGCTATGTATTATCTTTGGAATCCTGAATCCGAACTTTTTTTCCGGGGCAAATAATCTGAACTTGCTCCGGCAGATTGCCCCGATCCTGTTAATCGGAATCAGCCAGGCCTACGTCCTGATTACCGGAAATATCGATCTTTCCATTGGCTCTGTCGTCGGGATGAGCACAATGATTGCCTCCACATTAATGTCGAAAAATGGAGTAAATCCATGGATAGCAGCACTGACTGCAATGACCGCCTGCCTGGTAATAGGTATCGGAAACGGTCTTTTAGTGGCAAAATGTAAGCTGCCGCCATTTATTGCTACACTGGGGACCATGACTATCGCCCGCGGGATTGCTCAGCTGGCAAACAACAATTATAATACCGATTCCATAGCAAAGGTTCTGGGAGAACCGGCAGTACAGGGGTTTCGCGATTTCTTCTACTATGGATCCTTCTTACACATCTATAATACTATCTGGATTGCATTAGCCCTTTGGTTGGTTTTTGATTTCCTGATAGGAAGAACACGCTCCGGGCGACATATTTACGCTATTGGGTCAAATGCAGAATCCGCCAGATTATCAGGGGTCAGCATCCCGCTGACTACAGTAAAAGCTTATGTGGTAAGCGCCTTCTGTGCCTGTGTGGTTGGCCTTATCCTTTGTGCACAGGCCGGAATGGGAGCCATGGACGCAGGAACCACTTATGAGCTATATGCCGTCGCAGCTGCTGTTATCGGCGGAGTCAGTACATTAGGCGGCCAGGGGTTATTGATTGGCGTCGTTGTCGGGGCATCTATCTGGGGAGTCCTTCAAAATGGGCTGCAGTTTGCAAACGTTGCCATTGCATGGAGAAACATCGTTATTGGGACCATAGTCATTGTTTCCGTTTTGCTGGACGTTATCGTACGTAAAAAGAATTTCAATGCGAATGCTTGAAATATTATTTAAGGGAGGGTAAAAAATGAAAAAACTGGTATCAGTACTCCTATGCACATTACTTCTTATAGGGTTGTTTTCTGGGTGTTCAACAACAAAGACAGAATCTGCTCCGGCAGCGGGAAATGCTGCAAAGGCTAAGGTTTATCTGATCACAATGGATCAGATGGATCAGCACTGGCAGAATGTGAATAAGGGCGCAAAAGAAGTTGCGGATGCAAACAGCGACTTGGTAGAATTCAAGTGGAGCGCCCCGGACAAAAAAGATGATGCTCAGCAGATCGACAAAGTAAACAATGCGGTTTCCGACGGCGCAAAGGTCATCATGATCGCTGCGAACGGGCCGGACGCAATTTCTTCCGCATTAAAGGATGCGGCAGCAAAGGGTGTAAAGATAGTTTATGTAGACTCTCCGGCAAACTTTCAGAGCGAGGCTACTTTTGCAACAGATAATAAGGCAGCAGGAAAAACAGCCGGCGAGCAAATGTTGAACGAATTGAAAGCCAAAGGCGTTACCTCAGGAAAAGTTGGAATCATAAATGTAAAACCGGACACCACTTCATGCGTTCTTCGTGAAGAAGGCTTCCGATCCGCACTGGAGGGCTCCGGCTTGGAAATCCTCACCACGCAGTTCTGTGAAGGGGACGCAGCGAAATCGCAGGATGCGGCCGCAAACTTTATCTCTCAGGGCTGTGTAGCAATCTTTGGAACAAATGAAGGCGGAACAGTGGGCGTTGGAAATGCCATCAAAGCATCCGGCAAGCCGTTGGTAGGCGTAGGCTTCGACAAATCCGACACCATCCTTGGTCTGGTAAAAGACGGTACACTTCTTTGCACCATGGCGCAAAATCCGGATCAGATGGGCATAAAAGGCATGGAAACTGCCCTAAAGCTCCTGAAAGGCGAGACTATCACGGAAAAGAACGTAGACACAGGAGTAAGCGTTATTACGAAGGCAAATGTAAAATAAAGCTTCTTGGAAACAGGTGCCGGACACTAATCTTATCCGACTATTGACATAATAGTCCCCACGGGAATATTAGCATAAATATTTACCGGGGGGACTTTTTTCTTGTATAGGAAAGTTATACTTTCCTATACAAGAAAAAATATTGATCATAACTTGGCAAGAAGACCCCTACCTCTTAGCCTACCTTACTCACGAAGTGAGGGCGCAGGTGGGTGATGAATTGCCAATTAGGTATTGTAAATATATTCCTTCCATGGCACAATAAGAACAGATGTTTTTGTAAAAAGGTGGATATATGTACCTTTGCAAAAAATAAAGAGCGGTTACCTTCTAAATGCCGATATCAACGGAGCTTTGAATATTCTCAAGAAAAGTAATGCTGTGTGCCTTGAGGCACTATACAGTAGTGGAGCCCCCACCTATACAAAATGGTTTAAGCATCGCTGAAACAGATTTTGTTACCTTGATTAATTTGGGTTGAAACAAATCTACATCAGTGTTTATTCGCCGCAAATTAAATAAAAATGCGTTATCATTTTAGGTGGGGGGATACATTCACCAGAGCTTTCCCTGACACCGAACATGTCTGCTTATTGACATGGGATAGAGCTCTTGGTAATATCAGGGTACATACATTATTAAGAGGTTTTTTACGGGCAGACCGTGGAGAGAGGAATATAAAGGTGAGATATATCATGATTGTAATACTGTGCTTGAGCCGTAGGGAAGAAAAGCATAGAAAAGGATTGGATGATATGCTTACCGAAATAGAATTATCGGCAGAAAATTATGACCTGATAAAATCAGGATTGAGGAAGAGAAAACTGAAGGACTATTCAATTCACACAAACAGCGATACAGGAGCGATATTCATATAACGAGATAGGCAGATTTGATGGAATGGCAGATAGCGGCATATATAGTAATAAGTGGATAAGTTCGGTGGCTGGCACTTATCTTAGTCGGAGGGTTTTTAATGAACATTGGTTACGCTTGTCAAACTGTAGGTGTTCCTGGGGCAAAGCAGCGAACCTGTACGATAAAAAACGCTGCTCCTGATGCTTTAATGAATTTAATTCAATCAAATCTGGAATCATTAGATAATATATTGGAATACAACATAAAAAACGGCATCAAACTGTTTCGTATCAGCTCAGATATCATACCCTTTGGTTCACATCCTGTGAATACGGTAAAATGGTGGGAAATATATAGTGATAAACTAAATGAACTTGGGTGTAAAGCAATAAAGAATTGTATACGCCTTTCAATGCACCCAGGTCAATATACTGTATTAAATTCTCCAGATAAAGCGGTGGTAGAACGAGCAGTTGAGGACTTGAGATACCATACACGGTTTTTGGATGCATTGGGATTGGGAAAAGAACATAAAATTGTTCTCCACATCGGTGGAATATATGGAGATAAGGCATCAGCCATCAAACGCTTTATCAAGCATTACCGTTGTTTGGATGAAAACATCCGGCAGCGGCTGGTGATTGAAAACGATGACCGTCAGTATTCCATATCCGATGTTATTTCTATTGGAGAAAGCGAAGGCATACCCGTAGTGTTTGACAATCTTCATAATCAAGTGAATCCAGACAACATCCGTTCCTATATTGAATGGATCACTGCATGCGAAAACACCTGGAAGCGGTCAGATGGTCCCCAAAAGCTGCATTATTCACAGCAGGATGCCGGTAAACGGCCGGGTTCTCATTCTGCTACATTGGATGCCAATGATTTTTTGCAGTTTTATAAACGGATACCGAAGCGGGATGTTGACATAATGTTGGAAGTCAAAGACAAGAATTTGTCTGCGAAAAAATGTATCAATACAATTGCTTCGCCCGGAATCCAACGATTGGAAAATGAATGGAGGTGTTATAAGTACTTAGTTCTGGAACATTCTCCGAAAGCATACCAAGAGATAAGGCAGCTATTGAAAGACAAGAATGCATATCCGGTTGGAGAGTTTTACAGACTGATTGATGACGCGATGATGAGTCCGGTTAAGCCCGGAAATGCTGTAAATGCAGCACAGCACGTGTGGGGCTATTTTAAAGATTCATCTGATAAGCGTACAAGGCTAAGATTTGAAAAGATTATTGACAAAGTGAGTATGGGAGAAACAACAACCCCAATGAAACGCTTACTTTGGAAGCTGGCGGAAGATCAACAACAACAATATCTGATTGATTCCCTCTACTTTATGAAGTTGTTATAATCAAGGAAACGATTCAGACAAAAAACATAATAAAATTATAAAAATAAGGAGATTAATTATGGGAACAACAAAAAAAGCATGGATAAATGGACTATTTTTCGCAGTAACTTTGGTTATCAATACACTTGGCGCTTTAGGACTAATCAATGGGCTTTCACAAAAAGAGATTTCTGACATGTTTATAACCCTTATAACACCAAGCCCTTCAACTTTCAGCATTTGGAGTGTTATTTACTCTTTGTTGATAATCTCCGTAATTGTGATGATTGTAAAAAAGGATAATACATATTACAAGAATGCTGTAAATCAGATATCCACGCTTTTCAGAATTTCCTGCATACTTAATATTGCGTGGATTATTGCTTTCTCATATGTTCAGGTTGAGCTATCCGTATTATTGATTTTTGGGTTTGTAATTGCATTATCCTTGATTTGCCAGAATCTCCTGAAGATCAATGACGAAAAGCACTGGCTGTTACCTTTGAGCTTTGGGATCTATGCTGGTTGGTTATTCATTGCAACTGTTGTTAACACAGCTGCAATGCTTGTCAAGTTAAAATGGAACGGCTTTGGAATTGCGGATGATATCTGGGCAATTATTATTCTTATCATTGCAATTCTGTTGGTCATTATGGTACTCTCGAAAAACCGCAATGCTGCATTCCCGCTTCCTATTGCATGGGCTTATTTCGGAATATACCAATTTCTAAATGCACCAGAAGGGTTCAAGGGGGAGTTCGGTCTTCTACAAAACGTAGTTCTTGCAGGTATGGCTGTTTTGGCAGCTTTGGCCGCAATCCAATTCTATAGAAACCACTTTTCATTAATCCCTAAATCTCAAAATTAGAATGTAAGCGTCAAATACGGCCAGACTCTCTATTGTAATGGTGTCAGATTTTTACCTATATAATTTAAGCTTTCAAACAGCTATATAATTACCAATCATTTACTGGATAAAAGAACAGAGTCGATTTATATTAGCAGGGCATCCTTGAACATTCATAAAATACTTTCGTATAGCTTGTACAATTTCTCGTATGGAATCAAACAGGTGGTTGTGCATAACATTTTTTCCAATGTCCTTCCATAGATGCTCAATAAAATTCAATTCAGAGATGTAAGAAGGAAGATAAATATATCTTTCCTTCAATGGGTTCCACTGCCCCAAACATTATCACTCTCTCTCTGGAACCTGAGCTGTCAGTAGCACTGTGGGTTGATTCCCTTTGTGAACAACATCATACATACTTCCAGATTTATAATTGATCCCCCATTGCTTACTTATCCATAATTTTAGCAGCGGCATTGACTATACATTTTAGGATAGACATCAGCTAATATATTTCGATACCCTATAATTAGATACCGGATATCCTAAAATGTTTTCCTTGATTCATAGAATACGCCGAAGGTTGTATGTTATTTTTAATTAGCTGTTTGCCGGCGTATTCTATATAGTTGCTTTTGTTAAAACCACATTCACGGGGTGATTTCATATAAGCAATTGTTTTTTGATGTCTTAAATTATATAGGGAGGGCAAATGAATCTGCCTGATTGTATTGACAAGTTTAACAATTAGCGATATAGTGAAGTTAATTGAATAACATCTTCAGGGCAGGGTTAGATTCCCTACCGGTGGTAAAGCCCACGAGCCGCAAGGCATGATTCGATGAAATTTCGAAGCCGACAGTACAGTCTGGATGAAAGAAGATAACAGCCACATTTTCTGTGTGTATGCAATTTTCGCTCTGGTTTATTTTATACTCCAGAGCTTTCTATTTGCAGAAGCATAACGTCGCACTTGCGGTAGAAAAATGCCCTGAACGTTTTGTTCAAGGCATTTTTCATTCTACGGAGGTGCTATATGAATGACATAGAATATATGGACATTGCAATTCAACTCGCAAGACGTGGCTGCGGATGGGTAAACCCTAATCCCATGGTAGGTGCTGTGATTGTGAAGGACGATAAGATTATTGGGCAAGGTTATCATCAAAAATATGGAGAGCTTCATGCCGAGCGAAAAGCTATAGCAAGCTGCGAAACATCACTGACAGGTGCAACCCTCTATGTGACCCTTGAGCCATGTTGTCACTGCGGCAAAACACCGCCATGTACCGAAGCAATCATTGAGAGCAGGATACGCCGCGTGGTAATCGGTTCTTCTGACCCAAATCCTCTGGTTGCCGGAAAAGGGGTTGAAATGCTCCGTTCCCAAGGAATAGAGGTAATAGAAAGCGTATTAAAGGACGAATGCGATTCTCTCAACAAAAGCTTTTTTCATTATATTCAAACCGGAACGCCCTATGTAGTTATGAAATATGCCATGACTTTAGACGGAAAAATTGCTACCCGAACCGGCAAATCAAAGTGGATCACAGGGGAAGCGTCGAGACGGCATGTCCATGAAGACAGGCACCATTACTCTGCTATTATGGTGGGGATCGGCACTGTTATTGCTGATAATCCACTGCTGACCTGCCGGATGGAAAACGGCAGAAATCCACTGCGCATTGTTTGTGACACCAATCTGAGAACACCTTTGCAGGCAAAGGTTGTAACAACAACAGGCATTGCGGACACTCTAATTGCCACAGCGGTGGCAGATCCAGAAAGGCATAGGCCTTATTTGGAGGCGGGCTGTGATGTTATCGTGCTTCCTGAAAAAGACTGTCACATTAATTTAAACTGCCTGATGCAGGTGCTGGGCAAGAGAAACATTGACAGTATTTTGCTGGAGGGCGGCGGTACGTTAAACTGGTCGGCTTTGCAAAGCGGAATTGTGAACAAGGTACAGGCATATATTGCCCCTAAGTTATTTGGAGGCAACGGGAAAACGCCGGTAGCGGGACTTGGCGTGGATTTACCTGAAAAAGCCTTTTTACTGAGCCGGCCAACAATCACGTTTATAGATGAAGATATTTTATTGGAAAGTGAGGTGATTTAATGTTCACAGGAATTATAGAGGAAATCGGGAAAATTCAGGGTATCTGCAAAGGAAAGGATTCTGCTGAGGTTGTGGTTCAAGCCGGTACCGTTTTGGAAGATATCCGCCTTGGAGACAGTATTGCTGTCAACGGTGTGTGCCTAACTGTCACTTCCTTTTCTCAAAGCAGCTTTACCGCTTATTTGATGCATGAAACCCTGAACCGTTCCTCTCTTGGAAGCCTGCATAAAGGAAGCCCGGTTAATTTGGAGCGGGCAATGTCCGCAAGCAGTAGATTCGGCGGCCACATTGTTTCCGGGCATATTGACGGCACCGGCACAATTTCAGACATTCGCAGGGATGATAATGCCCTTTGGTATACAATCAAAACACCCTTACCGGTTCTTCGCTACATTATTGAAAAAGGCTCGATTGCAATTGACGGTATCAGCCTGACTGTGGCAAGGGTGTATAAGGACAGCTTCAGCGTTTCCATCATACCGCACACGGCCTCTTTAACAACACTGTCCAGCCGCCGTGTCGGAGATTCGGTTAATTTGGAAAACGACTGCATCGGAAAATATGTAGAGTGCCTGATGGGTAAAGAATCGCAAAACAGCAATATTACATCCGGGTTTCTTGTGAAACACGGCTTTTAGGAGGAATCAAAATGCTTCAATTCAACACTATCGAAGAGGCGTTAAAAGACCTTCGTCTGGGAAAAATCATTCTGGTTACAGACGATGAGGACAGAGAAAACGAAGGCGACTTTATCTGCGCCGCTGAATTTGCCACCACTGAAAACGTAAATTTTATGGCGATTCATGGCAAGGGCTTGATTTGTATGCCTATGAGCGCAGAGCTTTGCCAAAAGCTGCAATTCCCCCAAATGGTCAGCGACAACAAGGATAACCACGAAACAGCGTTTACGGTATCCATTGACCATGTGGACACCAACACAGGCATTTCGGCTGCAGAGCGCAGCATCACCGCCTTGAAATGTGTAGCGGACGAAAGCAAACCGGAGGATTTTCGCCGTCCCGGTCATATGTTCCCTCTCCTTGCAAAGAAAAACGGCGTACTGGAGCGAAACGGACATACCGAGGCAACTGTAGATTTGATGCGGCTGGCCGGTTTGAAGGAATGCGGCCTGTGCTGCGAGATTATGCGGGAAGATGGAAATATGATGCGCACACCGGAGCTGATGGAGTTGGCGCAGAAATGGGATCTTAAAATGGTTACCATCAAAGCCTTGCAGGAATACCGCAAAAGAAATGATAAGCTTGTGGAGCAGGTAACCTGTACCCCTATGCCTACAAAGTATGGTGATTTTAAGGCTTACGGATACATCAGCAAGCTCAACGGAGAACATCATGTGGCGCTGGTCAAGGGAGAGATCGGGGATGGAGAAAATCTGTTATGCCGTGTTCATTCCGAGTGCCTGACCGGGGATGCGTTCGGTTCCACGCGCTGCGATTGCGGCCAGCAGTTTGCGGCAGCCATGACGCAAATTGAAAAAGAAGGACGGGGTATTCTGCTTTACATGCGCCAGGAAGGCCGTGGAATTGGACTCATTAATAAACTGCGTTCTTATGAGCTTCAGGATCAGGGCATGGATACCCTGGAGGCCAATCTTGCCCTTGGCTTTCCGGGAGATATGCGGGAGTATTTCATTGGTGCACAGATTTTGCATGACCTTGGGGCCAAAACCCTCCGACTGCTTACCAACAATCCGGATAAGGTTTATCAGCTTTCCGGATTCGGAATGGAAATCACGGAGCGTATTCCTATTCAGATGGACGCTACCGAGCACGATTTATTTTATCTGAAAACCAAACAGAAAAAAATGGCTCATATGTTACATTATTAAGTGAAAAAGGAGATTACAATAATGAAAACTTTTGAGGGAAAACTCGTATCCAAGGAAATTCGGATTGGCATTGTTGCCGCACGGTTTAATGAATTTATTACAAGCAAGCTGCTGGGTGGTGCTCTTGACGGACTGAAGCGACATGAGGTCAGTGAGGACAGTATTGACATTGCATGGGTTCCCGGTGCATTTGAAATTCCGTTAATTGCTTCCAAAATGGCGAAAAGCGGAAAATACGATGCGGTCATTTGTCTTGGCACCGTGATTCGCGGCAGTACTACCCACTACGACTATGTATGCAGTGAGGTATCTAAGGGGATTGCGCATGTATCTCTGAACAGTGATATTCCCGTCATGTTCGGCGTGTTGACAACCGAGAATATTGAGCAGGCGATTGAACGGGCCGGCACCAAGGCTGGCAACAAGGGCTTCGACTGTGCGGTTGGCGCAATTGAAATGGTAAACCTGATCCGAGATATGCAAGGCTGAAGGGAAAATACACCGTCATAGATATTGACGAGAGCCAGAAAGCTGAAAGGTTTTTGACCCTTATTCAAGCACTTTGTCTGAATGTACGAATACACAAGACTACCCGTGGCTACCGCTTTGTATTTCTAAACAGCGAGTTAATAAAAACGCTCACACAGCCAAATTGCTTGATAATACTATGCCTTGAAATAGAAAAAATTGTCTGTTATAATCATAATTGTTTTCTGCTTATATGAAAACTTAAATTATGGGGAAAAAAGCCAAAGGAGAAGAAAAAATGGGATGTTTTAGTAAAAAGGCAACAGTATTATTAATAATTACTGTGATGCTGGCGGGAGTATTATCAACTGTTTATGCAGCTGAAGGGGCAGGACTTGACTGGGAAGATCTTGAGAAACAAGGTATATGTAATTATGGGACTCATGAATTTCAAGAAGGATTAATGCCTGTACTAACTGATAATGGTTGGAATTACATTAATGAGAGCGGAAATATTGTAGACCTTAACAAGGGAAGATTTTCATATGTATATCCTTTTTTTGAAGGACTTGCGGCAGTAATTGATTTTGAAGATAAAGCAGGGTATATAGATATATCAGGTGAGATTGTTATACCATGTCAATTTGAAAGTTGTGAACTACATGGTTCGGTTTATACCGGTTATTTTAATAATGGAGCCGCACCTATACTAAAGGTGGAATCATCAGCAGCATTTAATGAAGATTATTCATCTGATCAAAATACAATTTTTATTGGAAAGGTTGATAAAAAAGGGAGTATTATACAGGAATATAAGCAAGTAAATTTATGGGAAGGTAAATATAATGTTATCTCAGATAGTGGGCATGATTTGGGTAAAGAAGACATACAGGCAAGTGATTGGGCTCAGCCTGAAATTGATAAGGCTAAGGAAGCAGGACTTTTAACTGATAGCATAGGCTTTCTTTTTACAAGTGACATTACAAGGGGACAATTTGCAGAACTTGTTGTAAATATGTCTGAAAAGGTAATAGGCAAGGAAATATCACCTGCTCCTGACACTACCTTTACAGACAGTAAGGATACTTCTGTTTTAAAAGCATATCGTGCAAAAATTGTAAGCGGAATAAGCGATACTGCATTTGAACCAGAAACCTTGATAACAAGAGAACAGATAGCAACAATGTTATATAGAGCAATTACATATATAGAAACAGAAAAAGGTAAAGAGTATTCAATTAAAAATGACAGCATAGATAGTTATTCAGACAAAGGCAGAGTGTCCTCATGGGCAAAGACTGGGGTAGGAATTCTTGCTAACAATGGAATTATGAAAGGAACTTCTGATACTGCTTTGTCGCCAAAAGGCAATGCAACAATCGAGCAATGTGTTATTTTTGTATATAGGCTTTATAATATTGTAAATAAGTAATACATAATCAGCTCCTATTGCTCCGGGAAAACCGGAACAATAGACTTTATAATTTATGAAACAATAATGAATGTTACAACTATATTAAATCATCAGATGTCATAGATGCTTGTGAAAATGGACAGGAATCTAATTCCCTGCCATAGTATCCGACAATGGGTTCCACTGCCCCAACTCTTCTATATCAAATGGGTTGAGGGCTGTTTTTTTTGTATTTTTGTTGCAAAACTCAGCTTATTGATAGAAATATATCCTCTTGGTATAATATAGATATAATTACCAGTAGGATCTTTGTAAAAGTGCAAAAAATCCTCATTAAAATCTTGTTATGAAGTATCTGCATTGAGATAACTGTCTGTCTGGCGTGCCTGGCCCCATAGTTGTGTGAGGTGAAGAGCATGAAAGCCCAAGATATTGCATACAAATCAGGCTTAATCAGAACTAAATACAGCAGACCCGGAATCAGCAGCAACGTGGTTCACAGAAACCGTCTGTATGACAGACTGAACAAGGCCCTTGATCATAAACTCACAATTGTGACGGCGCCTGCTGGCTACGGTAAGTCTGTGGCGGTTAATGAATGGCTGAATTTCAGCGGAGTGCCTTTTGCATGGGTATCCATTGATGAGAGCGACAATGATCCTGTGATTTTTGGGAAATACATATGTGCCGCGCTGGATGTTATTGTAAGGGATATCAGTTTGGAAGCTTCCTATGCTTTTTCTTCACAAGAGCTTTTAAATTCAAATGTTCATTTAAGTATTCTGATAGACAAGCTTTCCGATGCAGCTTCAGATTTTGTACTTGTTCTGGACGATTTTCACTATATAACAGATAAACGTATATTGAAAAACTTATCATACTTAATAAGCTTCCAGCCGCCTAAAATGCATATCGTAATAATAAGCAGAACCGAACCGGACTTGAAGCTGGCAAAGCACGGGATAAAAGGGGATTTGACCATATTAAGGTCAAACAGTCTTCAATTTCAGCAAGAGGAAATTGCGGAATTCTATGAAGCTCGGGGATTATATCTTACCGGCGAGGCTGTCAGGAGGATCGAACGCTATACCGAAGGCTGGGCAGCCGCTCTTGTTGCAGTCGCGATGTCTATGGAGGAAGAAGAAGACCAGGATAAGGTGATAAACGGACTTGCAAGCTGTGATAAACGTATCTACCGATACCTGCAGGATGAGGTAATAAGCTCATGGCCGGAAGAGAACCGCAGCTTTATTCTGAAAACCTCTATACTGGATATGCTTTGCGGGCCCTTGTGCGATGCCGTGACAGGCAATGGCAGCGGCAGCCGGATTCTTGAAATTCTCAAAAAGAGAAATGGATTTCTTACATCCCTGGATAATGATAACATCTGGTATAGATATCACTATATATTTAAAGAGTTTCTGGATAAACTGCTGACCGAATCAAATATCAACAAGAAAGAGCTTAGCTATAAAGCGGCTGAATGGTATGAATGTAACGAGTATCTGAATAAAGCGATTGAATATTACCTGCAGGCGGAATACTACGAAAAAGCTATGGCCCTTATTACTAAGCAAATCAAGGAGATTATACAATCGGGAGAGTATTATACCATATTAAAATGGATGGACAGACTGCCGGAAAAATATAGGGATAACAGCTTTGTCATTGCTTCCTTCCATACATTTTATTATACCGAAATGAACCTGCTTGACGATGCTTGGAAATCCGTGGATAAGATGGAGAGGATTGTATCAGGGAACAAGGAAATTGAACAGGTATTTAATTTTGAAAACAAGCAGCTCATTGAGCTATGCAAAGCAAATATGGCATTGCGGCAGGGAAACTTTGAAATGCTTGGTGCAATAATTGAAAGGGCTTCACAGATTGCTAAAAAGAAATCGGTTAAGATGTCGGATTATCTAGAATGCAATTTTTCCGATATTTATTTATGCAGAAGTTCAACAAGCAAGCTGGTAAAGCTTGCAGGAGAAGACCCTGAATGTTTTCACAGGTTTGTAGAC
>CAYURW010000053.1:0-18079 GCA_964447145.1 uncultured Clostridiaceae bacterium | reverse complement strand
CGCCGATAAGAAAAATATACCCGGCTGGGCAATGAAATACGTGGAAGATGCATATGCAAACGGCTGGGTCAAGGGAAGGGCAGCGGAAGGAAAGACAATTTTCGGGGCAAATGAGAGGATAACCCGGGAAGAGGCGGCTGCAATACTGGGAAGGATGCTTGGAGAGCCTCCGAGGCCAAAGGGAGTGTATTTCACGGACAGGGACAGTGTGGCAAAATATGCTCTCATATACCTTGACATACTGGCGGACATGGGGGTGCTCAGCGGCTACAGCGACAATACCTTCAGGCCCAAAGTCTTCATTACCCGGGAAGAGGCCGCCGCAATGATAGACCGGTATTTGAAGGGCATGTAGTCTTGGTGTATGGGGTATATGGATAATTAAATATATGACTTAAGTGCATTAATAGAATTGGGGCCCTTTCCAGGGCTCCTTTCAATTGGGAAACTGTGGCAACAGTGATATCATACAATTCAGCCATCATTTTTTGAGTAAGCCAGATATTTTCTTCTTGATAACGTATTTCAAAAGAACTGGCATCATCACCAATGGCGGCAATATAGGTGAGATATTCTGCCGCACTGCTGTGAATGGCGGATTGCACTCAATTCGCACAAGTGCTCATTGAAACGTACAGCATAAATTCTTATTTATATATGCTATAATGTAATCAGTGGAAAGGTCGGATCACTATTTACGAGGAGGAGAATTTTATGGACAAAAAGGCTCCTTTCAAACCATACAATCAAGGGCAGATAACATTTCTTCCCCCAAGCCTGGAAGAGCTGGTTCCCGAAAATCATATAGCGAGGGTGGTAGACAGCATAATAGAAAAAATAGATACTTCGCCCTTGTATGAAAAGTATGAGGGGATTGGGACAAGCAGCTACAATCCTGTAATGATGCTTAAGGTACTGATCTATGCCTACACCCAGAAAATATTTTCATGCAGAGATATTGCAAAATGCTGCAGGGAAAATGTGATATTCATGTGGCTCAGCGGGATGAATATGCCGGATCACAAAACCATCGACAGGTTCCGAAGTGAACGCATGAAGGACACTATCAGCGATGTTTATCCCGAAGTAATATTACTGCTCTGCAGCAAGGGATATATCAGGCCTGCAAATTATTTCTCCGATGGAGAAAGGATTGAATATGGCAAAGCATTTGATGAAAAACTAAGAGAAAAATGTGCGGGGATGCTTGAAACAATAGATGAGGCAGAAGAGGATCTACCGGAGCTTAATACGGGAAAAGACTTTGATTCCCAATCGGTAAGGCAGGCAGCTGACAGGATCAACAAAAAACTGGGCTCAAAACCCGGAGAGGGCAAGGGCATTTGGAGTGAACTGAAAAAGCTGTGGACAGGCTTTCCCAAAGGGAAGTAAAAGGTTCCGGTTAAGAGGCTGAGGCCTCTTTTTAGTTTTTTGCTTTATAAAATGTAGCCCTCCCCATAATTTACATAAATGATATTCAAGATTTATGTCGAATGTGTTTATGTAAACTATGTTGGGAGGTCAATTTATGTGGTTTAAAAAGCTTTTCATATCAGGCATTTTGTGTACAAGCATAGCATTAGGGAGTGTCACGGGAGTACATGCACTGAGTACGGCCTACACAGTGCAGAAAGGCGACACATACTGGATTATCAGTCAGAAGCTGAATGTTCCGATAAAAGGATTGATGGCGGCCAACAATGCGACTCAAAGCACTGTGATTTATCCCGGGCAGAGCTTAGTTGTCCCGCAGTACAAGGAATACACTGTTATAGCGGGAGATACCTACTGGAAGGTCAGCCAGAAATACGGAGTCGACATTAATGAGCTTCTAAGCTTGAATGGAGCGAATGCAAATTCTTATTTGTACATCGGACAAAAGATCAGAATACCGGCGGGCGGCAAAGGGACTACAACAAGTGCAAAGCCATATATAACATACAAGAATTATACTGTAGTAAAAGGAGATACCTATTGGAGTATTTCAATAAAGTATGGCATTCCCCTTACCGAATTGCTGAAAGTGAATAATAAAACCCAGTCTTCCTGGCCTAATATTGGGGATATAGTAAAAATACCGGTGCACAATGTGCCGGTAAAGAGCACTCCGGGGACAAAATACGGAGAAGCATTGGACTGGTGGACGGAAGCACAGTACGTCATACCGATAGGAGCAGATTTTGAAGTCTATGATTTTAATACCGGAAAATCATTTTTTGTCAGACGCACAACCGGCGCAAATCATGCGGACTGTGAGACATTGACCGCTTCGGACACAAAAAAAATGAAAGAGATATGGGGCGGAGAATTCAGTTGGGTCACACGGCCCGTAATCATCAAGTACAATGGAAGAAAAATCGCTGCCAGCATGAGCAGCATGCCCCATGCCGGGAATGACACCGGTGAGGGCGGAAAATGGACGAATTGGAGAAGCGGCAACTACGGGGCAGGCACAAACTACGACTGGATAAAAAATAACGGAATAAACGGAGTTTTTGATATACATTTTCTTAACAGTACAAGACATTCTGACGGAAAGATCGATACGAAGCACCAGGCAAGCATAAAGGCTGCGGCAGGTTTATAATAGGATCATAAATAAAAGGAAGGCAGGTTAAAAAATTATATACAGCCTGCTTTCTTTGGCATTACATTACCGATAATTTTGGATTATAATGAATATAAATAGAAAAAATAGATAATGTAATGCCATGGGGGTGGGCACAGCATATTTGCTGTGGGTGTATGGAAAATTTATTTCATGCAGGCATCGATGTAGGGTCAACAACAGTCAAAGTAGTTGTTTTCAATAGCAACAAAGAAATAGTATTCAGTGAATATGAAAGGCATTATGCCGATATCAGGGAAAAGCTGCGGCATATGCTTAATAACGCATATAACAAACTTACGGATGCACCTTTGACCGTAATGGTCACAGGCTCCGGGGGAATGAGCATTGCAGAAAGCATGGGAGTGCCTTTTATACAGGAGGTCGTTGCAGCCACTAAAACAGTCAGGACCTATTATCCCGAAACTGATGTAGCAATTGAACTGGGCGGGGAAGATGCGAAGATCACATACTTCAAAAACGGGATAGAGCAGAGGATGAACGGTACCTGTGCCGGAGGCACAGGCTCATTTATAGACCAGATGGCTTCCCTGCTCAAGACCGATGCATCGGGGCTCAACGAGCTGGCAAAGGGTTATAAGGTCATTTATCCTATAGCAGCAAGATGCGGAGTATTTGCGAAGACTGACGTGCAACCCCTTCTGAATGAAGGTGTCGCAAAGGAGGACATTGCAGTCTCCATATTTCAGGCTGTTGTTATTCAGACTATAAGCGGATTGGCATGCGGAAGGCCCATAAGAGGGAATGTGGCATTCTTAGGGGGCCCGCTGTATTTTCTGCCGGAACTCAGGAGGCGCTTCATCGATACCCTGAAGCTGAGAGAGGATCAGGTGATTTTTCCCGAAAACTCTCAGCTCTGCGTTGCGATAGGCGCAGCTTTGTCTTCTTTGGGAGAAGACCATGTATCATTTGAATCATTGATAAGAAGTCTGGAATGCCATAAAGGTACTTCCAGGGGCGAGTCCAAGAGGCTGCCGCCTCTTTTTGAAAATAAAGAGGAGTACGAAGAGTTCAAATCAAGGCATAGCAATAGCAAGATAAAAAGACTGAAGCTTTCTGCCTTTGAGGGAGAATGTTTTCTGGGAATAGACGCAGGTTCTACCACTACAAAAATAGCCCTTGTCGACAAAGAGGGCTCAATCCTTCATACCTTTTACGGAAGCAATGAGGGGAGCCCACTCAAATCAACAATTAAAGCTCTTAAGGAGCTTTACCGCCTATTGCCGGAGAGGGCAAAAATAGTTAACTCAACCGTTACGGGATACGGGGAGGGCCTCTTGAAAGCCGCATTAGGCGTAGATATAGGCGAAATAGAGACAATAGCCCACTACAAGGCGGCAGGATTCTTCTGCCCCGGGGTGGACTTTATACTTGATATCGGCGGCCAGGATATGAAATGCCTGAAGGTCAGGGATGGGGTCATTGAAAGCATACTTTTGAACGAGGCCTGTTCCTCCGGCTGCGGCTCATTCCTGGACACTTTTGCCAGTTCCCTTGGTATGACTATTGAAGAGTTCGCCGGGGAGGCCATTGCTGCCCAAAATCCCGTCGACCTTGGTTCAAGGTGCACCGTGTTCATGAACTCAAGGGTCAAGCAGGCGCAAAAAGAAGGCGCATCAGTGGGGGATATATCGGCGGGGCTGTCTTACTCAGTAATAAAAAACGCCCTTTACAAGGTAATAAAGGTCAAAAGGCCTGAAGAGCTGGGAGAGAAAATAGTTGTACAGGGAGGTACCTTTTATAACGATTCGGTGCTTAGAAGCTTTGAGCTCCTATCGGGCAGAGAGGCCGTAAGACCGGATATCGCAGGGATAATGGGGGCTTTTGGAGCAGCCCTGATAGCACGGGAAAGATATGAAACGGGTTTTTGTACAGGTCTCCTTGACGAACTGCGGCTGGACGGGTTCAGGTTTGACACCGTTGTTTCAAGGTGCGGGCAATGTTCAAACAGCTGCCTGCTTACAATTAACAGGTTCGAAAACGGGGAAAGGTTTATATCCGGCAACAGGTGCGAAAAAGGTGCCGGTAAGGAAAATAAGGGAAATTCTCTGCCCAACCTCTATGACTATAAGTATAAAAGGCTCTTTGAATATATCCCTCTGGATATTTCACAGGCAAGAAGGGGTATCGTGGGCATTCCCAGGGTATTGAACATGTATGAGGATTATCCTTTCTGGTTTAAACTGTTTACGGAGATGGGATTCAGAGTCGAATTGTCGGATAGGTCCTCAAACAAATTATATGAAAAGGGGATCGAAACAATCCCTTCAGAATCGGTATGCTATCCGGGCAAGCTTGTTCACGGCCATATAATGAACCTTATCGAAAAGGGCATTAAGTTTATTTTCTACCCTTCAATCACCCATGAGAAGCAGGAGCAAAAGGATGCAGACAACCATTTTAACTGCCCCATAGTGGTATCGTATCCCGAGGTTATAAAAAATAATATTGACCTGCTGAGAGAAAAGAAAATATTGTTTATTAAATCCTTTCTGCCCTTTGACGATGAAGACAGGCTTGTTGACAGGCTGTATGACGAGCTAAGGATGTTCAGGATCGGCAGGATGGAGATCAGAGAAGCCGTATGCATGGCATATAATGAGTTGAAAAAATTTAAGAGAGACATTCAAAAGGCAGGGGAGAATGTACTAAAGATAATAGGGGAAAATGGGCTAAGGGGGGTAGTGCTCGCAGGGAGGCCTTATCATGTAGACCCCCAGATAAACCATGGAATCCCGGAAATGATAAATTCCCTCGGAATGGCAGTTTTGACCGAAGATTCCATATCCCACCTGGGCCGGGTTGAAAGGCCTCTCAGGGTAGTGGATCAATGGGCATATCATTCAAGGCTTTATGCTGCCGCAAGCTTTGCAGTGAAGCAAAAATACCTGGAACTGGTTCAGCTGAATTCTTTCGGATGCGGTCTGGATGCTGTTACAACAGACCAAGTGCAGGAAATACTCAACGGAAATTCAAAAGTTTACACCGCCCTTAAAATAGATGAAGGGAATAATTTAGGGGCAGCCAGGATAAGGCTCCGCTCTCTGAAGGCTACTATTCTGGAGTGGGAAAGAAATTGTTTTGAGTTAAGAAGGATAGATAACCGATACAAAAAAATAAAGTTTACAAAAGCAATGAGGGAAAGACATACTATACTGGTACCTCAAATGTCTCCCGTACATTTTCAATTTATTGAAAAGTCCTTCAGGTTGTCGGGATACAACATGGTTGTGCTGCCATCAGTAGATTTTGGGGCAGTGGACGAGGGCTTAAAATATGTAAACAATGATGCCTGCTACCCTGCGATAATTGTGATCGGCCAGCTTATCAAAGCCCTAAAATCAGGGGAATATGATTTGAATAACACATCGGTCATGATATCACAGACCGGGGGAGGCTGCAGGGCTACCAACTACATAGGTTTTTTGAGAAAGGCATTAAAGGATGCGGGCTTTGAAAAAGTTCCGGTAATATCCCTTAATGCAATAGGAATAGAAAAGAACCCGGGCTTCAAGTTTTCTTTGGGGCTTCTTAACAGGGCTTTGATGGCTCTTGTGTACGGGGACCTGCTAATGAATGTGCTTTACAGGGTGAGGCCCTACGAAAGGGTCGAGGGCTCTGCCAACAAACTGTACGAAAAATGGGCCGGTATATGCCTGGAATCCCTGAAATCCGCAAACCGAAAAGTGTTTAAGGAAACAGTCAAGGAAATTGTTAAGGAATTCAGCGAACTGGAGATAATAAATAAGGTAAAACCAAAGGTGGGCCTTGTGGGGGAAATATTGGTCAAATTTCACCCGACTGCCAACAATAATGTTGTGGATTTGGTAGAATCGGAGGGCGCAGAGGCTGTAATGCCCGGACTTACGGACTTCCTGCTGTACAGTGCTTACGGCCTTGACTATAAGTATAAACATTTATCGGGCAGCAAGCTTTCTCAGATTCTAGGCAATGCTGCTGTCAGAATCACAGAATTCTACAGAAAAGTATATATTAATGCTTTGGATACCGGAGGCAGGTTTTATACACCCCAGACAATAAAGGAAATTGCAGAAGGAGCCTCGTCTGTCGTAGGACTGGGGCATCAGACCGGAGAGGGCTGGTTCCTTACCGGTGAAATGGTCGAGCTTATTCAGAAGGGAGTGCGGAATATAATTTGCATGCAGCCCTTCGCATGTCTGCCGAACCACGTCACGGGAAAAGGAATGATCAAGGAACTGAAAAGGATATATCCGGATACAAATATTGTAGCGATTGATTATGACCCCGGAGCCAGCGAAGTAAATCAGCTTAATCGTATTAAGCTTATGATCTCAACTGCTTTTGATAATATTGAGGGATTCAGGGAACACAAATTGCGGTCATACGTACCGAAGGATTACGGACAGACCGAGGGAACTGTAAGCATGTGAAGGGCGGTGCAAACCGTTCTTTTTTCAGGGGGATATCATGAAACTGAAGAAAAACATTCCGATTATTACAATTTTCATCATTATTGGCCTGATACTCATTTTCGGACCTAAAAAACAAGAAATGTTAGAACTGGAACATAAAGACGGTTTTTCGAGTCTAATAAAATACAAATGGAATAAATACAATATATTGACAATACAGCAAAGCAGAAATATTTTCAAGAGCCGTGTCATTGATGCTGAGGTCGATAATATTGAGCTTGCCGGTACATTGAACAGCGGCGGCGTAGGCTATGCCGCAGCGGTTTTTCGGGACAGGATTTGTTTATATAATCATAAGGGTGAGATAGAGGCATGCTATGAAATAAAGGATACCACAGGTCAAATAGTAAGCTACTGCATATCGGATATAGACAATGACCTTAACGATGAGATCCTAATAATTGAAGGAGATGGCAAGGCTTTTTACGGCCATGGACTGGCTATACTTTCTTATGAGAAGGGGCTCAAGAAAAATTACGAAAGGGAATTTAATAATCTGAACCCTTGGAAGGTGCAGGTTTGTGATGTCGATGGCGATAGAAGAAAAGAAATTGCCCTGGGTGTGTATAAGGAATCTGAGTTCCATCCGGTAATGGCCAAAAGGCCCTTCCTATACCATTGGGAAAAGGATGATATAGCACCCTTTTGGAGGGGGTCCAGGTTATCAAGGCCCTTTGAGGATTATATATTTTTTGATATAAACTCAGATGGGAAGGATGAGATAATAGCAATAGAAAGGCTGAAGGACGGAAAAAGGCTGATTAACGCATACGGCTGGGTAGGTTTCGGCTTTGAAAGCATTGGGGAGAGCATGCCCTATGAAGATATAACAGCAATTGTCAGGCAGTATGGAGATGGGGAAGGGGTATTGGCACTGGTCAGAAAAGATGGCAGGGACTTTTGGATTGGGCTGGAAAAGGCTGATGAACATCTGGTTGAAAAGGCAAAGTACAGCAGGATGTTGAGAGTACTCCGATAGAGGCAAATGTGCATTAGGTGCGTCGAAGCTGACTTTGTTAATGTATAGGAAGTTATAAAATTTCGTTCAACGGCGCTTTGTAGATTTTGTATAAGATAAATGCTCGATAATATATGTCGGGAAAAAGATCTATCATTACAAAATCACCTACTTTTCACAACATATGAATTTGGTACAGTGTTTCGCACTATTTGAATTTAATATAAAATGTTTAGTGCGAAACATATAGGCAGAGAACTAATAAGGAAAGTTGAGGGAAAGATATGAATTTTAGAAAAAGACTTCTTCCGCTTATTCTGGGATTAGTCTACTTGCTGTCGGTAATATTTACAGGGTCGGGATGTTCAGGTAAAGAACAGGAAGCAGAAGGAAGGCCCCGGGAGGAAATTGTAACGGAGGATACCGGAACAGATGTCACTGAGGCAGCTCAAACATCTGTTCCGGCACCTGCTGATGCTGCAGTTCAAATATTTATGCCAATCCCCGGTGCTGCTGCAACGGGGGTGCCCTTTGAGGCAGTTCAGTATACTGCATCTGTACCCGGATACAGTATTAAGGCTGATTTGTCCAATGTGGTAAATCTGGACCAGTTCGGCAGCTTTACTGAAAGACAGAAAGAAATGCTGGCAAAAAACGGGTTCGTGGTCACACCGGGCAAGGAAGAGCAGCTTTTCTATATTTATGAGAACAATGAGTACATTTTGGCTCCTTCATTTGTCACGGTTGATTCAGTGCTTCAGATCTATCACGTCTTTTATGATTATTCACTGAGAAGGCTCGAGAACGATACTCTTACAGCCGAGCTTAAAGATCTTACGGACAGCATGCTCAAGAAGTCTATTTTGCTTTATGAAAACATGAAAAACGAGGCCTTGAAAGAGCTGGTGATTAAGAATATTGCATATTTCGGGGTAGCAAAGCTTTCATTGGGAATGAAGCTGCCTGATGATATGCCGGATAAGGCCAGAGAACTGGCATTGAAGGAATACAAGCTTGTGGAAGGGCAGGGGAGCTATCAACAATCGACTATTTTCCCTTTTCAGTTGGATTACAGCCAATATAAGCCCCGGGGCCATTATACCGGAAACGATGAACTAAAAATGTACTTTAAAGCTATGATGTGGTATGGACAGGTACCTTTCCCGGTTTTTAAGAATGATAACAAAAGAAACGAGGAGCAGACCCTTCAAGCAGTCCTTATGACATATGCCCTTTTAACGGATAATAAGAAAGATCTTAAGCGCTGGCAGAATATTTATGAACCCACCTCCTTCTATGTGGGGCAATCGGATGATCTGAACATACTTGATTATGGGAAACTGATCAAAGAGGTTTATGGGGACAGCCCGGATATAGATTCCCTGGATGACAAAGACAAATTGGACCTGCTCTATGCTGCAATAGCTGAACTGCCTGAGCCGGCGATTGTGGCTAAATACATAACGGTGTCCACCCCCTCAGGGAAGCAGTTCAGATTCATGGGGCAGAGGTATATTGCGGACTCCGAAATAATGCAGGAGATGGTTGAACCATATTTGAGGCCTGTGCCAAAAGGCCTGGATGTTATGGCAGTATTGGGTTCCGAGAGAGCTCAGGACCTGTTATTCAATATTTATAAAGAGGATAAAGGATGGGAAGGCTATACAAAGGCCTTTAATCGTATGAAGGCCAAATTTGACGGCCTGGATAAAGACAGATGGCAGTCTAATATGTACTTTGGCTGGCTGTGGAGCCTTAAGGGGCTTCTTAAAGAATTTGGAGAGGGATACCCTTCCTTTATGAGGACCGAGGCATGGAAGGACAAATCCCTGAGTACTGCACTGGGAAGCTGGTCTGAGCTGAGGCACGACACGGTGCTCTATGGCAAGGGTATGGCTGCTGAATGCGGTGGCGGGGAAGCCCCCCCACAGGTGAAGGGATATGTGGAGCCGAACGTTGAGGTATATGAAAGGCTGTTATGGCTTACAAAATATTCAAGGGAAAATTTGAAGAAAAAAGACATACTTAGAGGAGAGCTGGAAAGCAGAATGGAGGACTTCGAAAATCTACTGGGGTTCCTGATAAAATGCTCTGTAAAGGAATTGAAGAACGAAGAGCTTTCCAATGATGAATACAGCCAGCTGCTTACCTATGGAGGGTGGCTGGAATACCTTACAACCTCATTTATGGAGGATGGCTATAAATGGTTTCAGATCACCTCTGAGACTGACAGGAATATGGCAGTCATTGCAGACATCCACACTGTTCCCTCCGCAGGGGTCCTTGAAGTTGGAGTAGGGCCGGCCCATGAAATTTACACTATTGTCCCCATTGGAGGCAAGCTGTATGTTACCAGGGGTGCGGTGTTCAGCTACTATGAATTTATGTCAGAAAAGCGGCTGACCGACGAGGAATGGCTGCAGATGCACAAGGAAGGGAGCCAGCCGGAGCAGCAGGAATGGATAAAAGGCTTTACAGCGGTCGACCCCAAATCAGAGGCTCCCGTGCCGGCAGAACCTTATAGTTCCGGATGCTGATGGGAAAAATGATAAAAAGGTATTTTGCTGCTGCAGCGATAATACTTGCCGTAGTGGTTTTTTGCCATAGCCGTTATGCCGGCCCCGTGCACATAATGGCTGCCGGGGATATTCTGCTGGGCAGGGACGTCGATAAATACCTCGGGGAAAGGGGTTATGATTACCCATATACCGACACTAAAAAAGAAATAATGAAAGCCGATATTGCAATGGCCAACCTGGAGTGCCCTTTGACGGACAGGGGAAGGGCAGTTTTGAAGCGTCCCGATCTCATATTCAGAGGGAATAAACTTAATGGGGCTGCTCTTAAGGATGCGGGTTTTGATATTATGAGCCTGGCAAACAACCATACTATGGATCAGTGCAGGGAGGGGCTTACAGACACTATTGAGCTGTTGGAAAGCTGCGGTATCAGAGCCTTGGGAGCCGGGGCAACCCGAAGTGAAGCCCGGGAGCCGGTCTTTATTGAAAAGAAAGGCAAAAGGGTAGGGTTTTTGGGCTATAGTGATTTCCCTCCCGAGGGGTATATTTATGACGAGTACAAGGCCGACGTTGCCAGGACAGACATGGATTCTCTGGTGGAGGAGGTAAGGGCGGCTCGGGAAGATTGCGATTTCCTGATTGTATCCTTTCATTGGGGCAAGGAATTTGATTGCTACCCCGGGGACAGGCAAATTGAAATGGCCCACAGGGCTGTAGAAAGCGGGGCAGACCTGATTATAGGCCACCATCCTCACGTGCTTCAGGGAATGGAAAAATATAAAGGGAAGCTAATATTTTATAGTTTGGGCAACTTTGTATTTGACAGGCAGATCCCCAAAGGGACCGATGAATCACTGATAATTGATATAACCTTTGACCGTGATGGCTTCCGGGAGGCAAGGGCAATCCCCGTTAAAATAGAAAATTGCAGGCCAATTGTAGCAAAGGGTCAGGAGGGGGAGCTCATTCTGGAGAAGTTTAAGGCATATTCCGGGGATTACGGAGCCCAAATCAATGTGACCGGAGGTATCGGTTATATAACTGCAGATATGTAGCCAATATTTTTAGGTTTTGTCTTGCTGCAGGGTACAATATAGAGGATGTCGCACTAGCGCCTATTGAAATGATTATGGAGGGTAGTAAAATGTCAGAATTCGCACAACGCATGACACAAATGGAAAAGTCTGCATCAACTATTCGAAATCTATTCAGTGCCATGAATGATCCGGGGATTATTTCCTTTGGGGGCGGAGCTCCTGCAAAAGAGGCCCTGCCGATTGATACCGTCAGGGAAATTACCAACGATATCATGAGAATCGACAAAAGGGGTGTGGAAGCCCTTCAGTACGGGCCTGTAATGGGTTTGGCGGACCTTCGCCAAATTGTAGTCAATGACTTGCTGGGACCCAAAGGGGTCAGATGCAGCGCAGACAATATAATGATCACCAGCGGCGGCCTGGAGCCCATCAACCTAATGTGCCAGCTGTACATAAATCCCGGGGATGTGATATTGGTTGAATCCCCGACTTTTGTCCATTCTGTAGAAATATTTGATATGTTTCAGGCAAAGTGCATTGCTGTGGATATGGATGAAAACGGTATCGTTCCGGAGGATCTTGAAGTAAAAATAAAGAAATATGGACCGAAAATGATTTATGTTATTCCAACTTTTCAAAATCCGACAGGCAGGACGTTATCCCTGGAAAGAAGGCAGAAAGTCGCCGAATTGGGCAGTCAATATGATGTTATTGTCCTGGAAGACGACCCGTACAGGGATATTCGTTACAGCGGATGCGAGCTGTTGCCTATAAAAGCCTTTGATAAAACCGGGCATACCGTACTGGCAAACAGCTTTTCAAAAATATTCTCCCCTGGAAGCAGGCTTGGCTATGTCCTTGCCAACGACGAAATAACACTAAAGCTGTTTGATGCAAAGTCAGCGACTAATTCCCACACATCCATGCTGCCCCAGATAATCTGTGCTGAATTTTTCAAAAGGGGATACTATCCGGCTCACCATAAAATGATTTGTGATTTGTACCGGGGAAGAAGAGATATTATGATCGAAAGCATTGATGATCATTTCCCCGAGGGGACCAAGAGGACATTCCCTGATGGGGGCCTCTTCACCTGGGCAGAGCTGCCGGGGGGCATCAACACAACAGAACTGCTGGTTGAATCTGTCAGTAACCCGGAGGTCAAGGTCGCCTATGTTGCGGGAGAAAGCTTTTTTACTGAAGGCAACGGCATGGGCAGCAACTGTATGAGGATCAGCTTTGGGGGAGTTGCTCCGGAAAAAATCCGGACCGGAGTTGAAAAATTAGGGAAATTGATTTGTTCAAAATTATAGCAAAGCGGAATACTATACATTTTAGGATAGGCATCAGCTAATCATACAGCAATTTGGCAAGCTATTGGAGGAACAAAAAAGGTTGCCTCTTCGTCTATTTCAGTATCTAAAAATATGGGAGGCAATGATATGAAAAAAGTATTATTGGTTACACTTGTTCTTGTTTTGACTGCTGCTCTCTTTGCCTGCACCACTGTGGAGGGAATGCCCGGTCAAACCGGAGGGAATGATGGGGATGCTGTTATGAATGAAGTTAAGGATGTAGTTGAGGGCTTTGGGAAAAAGCTTCGGGAAGTGTCGCTTCTGGCTCCGGAGGAAATTTTGGGAAAAAGCATGGCAGAAAACTATGGAGATTTTGTATCCCAAGAGCTTATTGCCAAATGGTTAAAGGATCCTCAAAATGCCCCGGGCAGGCTGACTTCAAGCCCATGGCCGGATCGAATAGAAATCCGATTCATAATAATGATTGCGGAAAAAGAATACGAAGTTAAGGGCAGCATAATTGAAATAACAAGCAAGGAGGTTGCAGGGGGCGGAATTGCTGCGGAGCGTCCTGTAGCACTTGCAGTAAAAAAATCCGGGGATCAATGGCTTATTGACGATGTGACCATGGGAGATTACAAAAAAGTTGATTAATGCCTTTTAACTGAAAGGCTATGATTTCTGCCCCCTTATAGACTTATGGGCTATATTGGTGTAATATAGATTTATGAACTTTAAGGGGGGATATCATTGAAAGAGCGCAGAATAGGCTATGGAGCTCTTCTTGTTGCAGCCCTTTTCATATTCCTTTTCGTATTTCCGCCTATATCAGTGGATTCGGCGGCTGCAGACGATATTGCCGATGGACCTATAGCGATTGAAGGAGCAGAAGCTTCCGTTGCAGGATTCCTTGGAGAAGCGGAAAGGGGCCCTGCAGAGCCTCACCTCCTAAATAATTGGGAAGAATACAAAACCTTATACGGGGAGGGCAAGGGTGGTTCATCCTATTTGCCCTATGCCGTAAAGGGTTTTTTTGAAAACGGAGGAAATAAGCTTTATGTTGCGAGAATTGTTGATAAGGCTGCCACTTCTGCCAAGGTCACGCTTTTTTCCGGAAAGACCCCGGCATTTACCCTGAGGGCTATAGGGGAGGGGAGCTGGGGGAATAGACTCCGGGTCCTTGTTTCCGCAGCATCAGATAAGGGTAAGGATAGTTCAGGGTTCAAGCTGGAGATATATTACGATGATGCAAAACCTTCTAATTCAAAACTCAATTTGCCCTTGGGCAAATTGAACAATAATCCCTTTCCCTCAAAATCTAGTCTGCCCTTAGGCCAACTGAACAAGAACCCGTTTCCCAGGGAGACATTCGATAATTTGTCTATGGACAGGGGATCCGCCAATTATTATGCATATATAATAGAACAGAGGTCTAATCTTATTGCAGTGGAAAATAAGATGGGGGAATTGGGTTCAAAGGAAGCTCCGGGACTGTTAGGAGCGCCTTTGGATTTTTCCGGAGGCACCGATGGGGGCATTCTTGACCTGGAGGATTATCTGGAAGGCGGAGAAGGGATAGGCAGAGCACGGGGGCTTTCTGCATTGGATGCCATAAATGAGATTTCCCTGCTGTACTGTCCGGATGCTCAGAGGGTTAATGGATTGGCCAATGAGCTTATACGTCATTGTGAGGACCTGTCTGACCGTATGGTGATACTGGATTCAAAAAAAGGTGATTCTAATCCGGTCCTTGACGAAATCCACAGAAGTTCTTATGCTGCATTGTATTATCCATGGATAGAAATTGACGGGTCACTGCCGGGAGAGCAGCTTCTCATTCCTCCCGGAGGTCATATTGCCGGAATCTATTCTCTGGTAGAATCTCAGTATGGCATTAATAAGGCTCCGGCGGGAATTGCAATAAAGGGAGCAACGGGGCTTGAGTTCAATATAAGCAATGAATTTGCAAGCGCATTGGATCCAAGAGGGATTAATACAATAAAGGATTTTGACTCAAGGGGGATAATGGTTTGGGGGAGCAAGACCCTGGCTTATCAGGAGGAAAGCGAATATAGATATGTAAGCATAAGAAGGCTGAAGAATTACATAGAAAAGTCTATATGCGAGGGCCTTTCCTGGACCGGAGGCCGCTGCAACGATCAGCAGCTGTGGGCTGAAGTGAATGTCTGCATTACGGACTTCCTTACAAAGGAATGGCGAAAGGGGAGCCTTATGGGGAACGAGGCAAGGCTGGCCTTTTTTGTTAAGGCTGACAGAACCATCATGACTCAGACCGATATAGAAGAAGGACGGCTTATAATAGAAGCAGGAGCAGCTTTTTTGAAGCCGGCGGAGTTTTACATTATAAGAATAAAGCTTCCTGTTCAGGGAGACAATTAGGGATACACTGTTTTTTTAGCTGCTGCATGGGCAGAATATGCAGGGGAAGGGACAGGGGCGGAATCAAAATATTCTTACCGTCGTTCCTACCCCTGTACTATTAAAAAGGTCTTCTACATCTCCATTGAACATCCTGACACAACCGTTTGAGGCGGCTGAACCTATAGAGGCGGGATTATTAGTGCCGTGTATGCCGTAATGGGGTTTTGACAACCCCATCCATCTGGTACCAAAAGGGCCCCCGGGGTTGACCTGCTTATTAATTATTGTGAAGGTGCCTGTCGGTGTAGGGGTGGTAAGCTTTCCGGTAGCAACCGGGTAAGTTTTGTAAAGCCTTCCGTTCCGGTAAACAGTAAGTGCTTTTGCCCTGATGCTTACGATGATTTCAGAGGGAGAGGGTGTCAAAGGGATACATATCACCTGGCCGACAAACAAAGCCTGGGGTACTACACCGGGGTTTGCATCCAGCAGACTTTTTAGGGTTATGCCAAAAACATTGGCAACTGATGCCAGGGTGTCGCCTTTTGTAATTACATAGGAGTTCAAATTTGGGCAGACAGGCTGTTTTGTTTTTTCCTGAGCCACACAAATGATCTGCCCGATATTAAGTCTCTCGGGTACAATGCCGGGGTTGGCCGATTGTATTGATTCTACCGTGGTACCAAATCTTCTTGCAATTCCTGCAAGAGTATCTCCACTTTTTATTTCATAAGGAGAGGTGCCGATTGGACATAGGGTAGCTGGAGGCTGAGGCTGGGGCTGAGGTACGCATATTGATTGGCCTATGCTCAGGTTCTCAGGGGCTATACCCGGGTTTGCCGAAAGGATAGCTGCGACTGAAGTGTTAAATTCTCCTGCAATTTTGTATAATGTATCACCGCTTTGAACTGTATATGGAGAAGTGCCTCCGGGGCATTGACGGCTTGAACCTTCATGATTCATAGCTTCACCTTCAAACTTATTATTTAATATTATCATATTATTTTAACGGCAGTGCCGACAGGTGCAAGGTTGAACAGCTCGCTTACATCCTGATTGGACAGTATTATATTTTCACCCTCCGAAACATTTTCAATGAACTGCGGGTTGTTTGTGCCCTGTATGCCAAATCCGGCCTCTGACAGGCCCAGCCAGCGGGCACCTCGCTCAACACCTGTGTCCACCTGCTTGTTCAAAATGGTAAAAGTTCCCCTGGGTATTGGAAAAAAAGGATTTTCCAAACCTATCCTATAGGTTCTGAATATGCTGCTGTCCCGGTATACTATAAGCCTGCGTTCCCTTATATTTATATCGATACTCACAGGGGGAGGGGCAACCGGTATGCATAAAATCTGATCCTTATACAAATCACTAAGATCAATTCCGAAATTTGCATTCATAAGCAACTGAGGGGAAATACCAAAATAGGATGCTATTGACTCCATAGTGTCGGTATTTGTAACTACATAATAATTAGTTGTAGGACAGGCAGGATACAATTGGACCTCAGGGGGTACACACAGCTGCTGCCCGATGCGCAGCTTATCAGGAACGATACCGGGGTTGGCTTTTATAATATCATTTACGCTTGTATTGTACAAAAAGGCGATATTCCCCAGAGTATCACCCGCCCTGACTGAATAAGGGACAAATCCGGCAGGGCATTGTTCAAAAGCTCCGGTAGTCATAGCAAACACCTCACAGACAATATATTTACATAGTATTCTGTAGCTTTCGGAATTGTTACTTCCTTTTTCATAGTTCCCTTTACGTTTCCATAATAAGGATAGTATAATGTAATAAAGTAATGCAGTAATACAGTAGGATAACGCAGACGGATAATACATGAAGGTCGCAGGTGATATCATGCAAAAGCTTATAAATATATTATTCAGCAGGATGGTATTGGTCGGGGCAGCCATATTGATCCAGGTTCTGGCCTTTATTATTGCAGTATGGAGGTTCAGCAATTATTTTGTATATTTTTATGCCTTCAGCTTGTTTCTTAGTGCGTTGGTTGTAATAATAATTTTGAACGATAAAAACAACTATGCCTACAAGCTTGCCTGGATAATTCCTATTATGATGTTTCCTATATTCGGCGGGCTTTTTTATTTGATGTTCGGGAAGAACAAATCCAATAACAGAGATAAGTACAAGATGTGCAAGATCACGGACAAAATGCGGGACTACCTTGCTCAGGACTCAAATATTATTGAAGAGCTCAGCAAGGACAACAGGGGTGCAGGCAATCAAGCGATATACATAAATGACTATTCCTATTGTCCGGTCTATATAAACACAACCACTAAGTATCTCGCATCGGGGGAGGAGAAGTTCAGGAGTCTGCAGGAGGAATTAAGAAAGGCTCAACGCTTTATCTTTTTGGAATACTTTATTATTGACGAAGGGGTTATGTGGTGTACAATATTGAAAATCCTGGAGGAGAAGGCGGCCCAGGGCATAGATGTGCGTGTTATTTATGATGATGTGGGATGCTTGTTTACTTTACCTTTAGGATATGATAAAAAGCTTGAAAGCATGGGAATAAAATGCTCTGTATTTAATCCCCTTATTCCTGTGTTGTCTTTCCGGATGAACAACCGCGACCACCGCAAAATCACTGTAATAGACGGACACACTGCTTTCACGGGTGGTATTAATCTTGCTGACGAATACATAAATGTGTATGAAAAATATGGACACTGGAAGGATTCTGCCATTATGATACAGGGCGACGGGGTATGGAGCCTTGCTGTTATGTTCCTCTCTATGTGGAATTTTCTTAGGGGAAACGACGAGGACTAT
>CAYURW010000052.1:0-18096 GCA_964447145.1 uncultured Clostridiaceae bacterium | reverse complement strand
TTGCAAGCCCTCCCGCTTCCCATTGGAGGGCTTATGAGCGATATCCCCTTGGAGCAGCTGCAGGAACAGTTGGAGGATATGTTGGAGCTTAGCTATGAAATGGGTGTGTCAAGAGATATCAATCCTTTTATGGCATTGGCATTTCTGGCGCTCCCCGTTATACCGGAGCTTAAGGTAACGGATCTGGGCCTATTTGATGTGGTAAATTTTAGATTTACAAAGATAGATGAGGTATAATGAAAATGAAATATACAGAAATGGCAAGAAGTGAATTCGGCGGCAGGTATATGCCAACTGAAAAAGCAAAGGAGAAGTCATGAGCAAATTTATAATTGAACAGTCCTTTTGGGACATTTTTCCTGAATGTGAGATTGGTATACTTGTAATTAATGAAATTGACAATACCGAAGAAGGGTGCAAGGAATTCCGGGGGCAGATCAACGGATTTCTTGAGAAGGCAGTAATTGAAGCGGAAAGACATATTACGGATCCGGTTCTAAGTCAAAACCGCGTCGTATCCGTATGGAGGGATGCGTTTTCAAAATTCAAAATCAAAAAAGGGGTAAGATCTTCAATCGAAGCCCTGCTAAAACGCATTGAAAAAGGAAAAGGAGTAGGAACAATTAATCCCCTGGTGGATATTTACAATAGTGTTTCACTTCAATTTGCCCTGCCCTGCGGAATGGAGGATATAGATACATTCAACGGGGATCTGAGGTTGACAGTCACAAAAGGGGGGGACTCCTTCCTGGCATTAGGGGATGAAGAGGTGGATCATACTCTCCCGGGAGAAGTCTGCTATCTGGATGGGGAAGGTGCAGTATGCCGCTGCTGGAACTGGAGAGACGGGCAGAGAACAATGCTAACTGAAAATACAAAAAATGCGATAGCTGTCATTGAATCGGTGGACCCCTCAAGGCATGAGGATTTGGAGGCGGCCTTGGATATGCTCTCCGACAGGATTGAAAAGACAATGGTCGGAAAGGTAAGAACAAAAGTGATTATGGATAAAAATTGCAGTATTTTAGTTATAAGCTGAGGTAAGAACAAAGTCAGCCTAAAAGAGCTGCAGCAGGTTGAAAGCAGGCTGATGGGCATAGGAGGAAGGTAATGAAGCTTACAGTTCTTGTGGACAATAATACGACAATAGACCGCTATTTATACGGAGAGCCCGGGATATCCCTTTTTATTGAAGACTGTGGGAAAAGGATACTTTTTGATGTGGGATATTCCGATATATTCATAAAAAATGCACAGAAGCTGAATATTAATTTATTTGATTTGGATTTTCTGACAATATCCCACGGACATAACGATCACACCTGGGGTCTTGCCCCTATGATAGGGATGTACTCCGAGACTTCGGCCGCAAGCATTAAGCATAAAAAACCTGTACTTTTGGCCCATACACAAGCTTTTAACAGAAAGTACCACGGCAATGAAATGGTTGGTTCCATAGTAAATGAAAAAACCCTCAGTGATTATTTTGATATGAAATTAACCGGGGAGCCTTTTTGGGTCACAAAGGACCTTGTGTTTCTTGGCGGGATAGAAAGGGCAAACAGCTTTGAAAACAAAGAGCCTTTGGGCAAATTTATGAATAATGGAGTGAAGGAAGACGATTTTATGCGAGACGATACAGCCCTTGCCTATAAATCGGACTCAGGTCTGGTTATTATAACCGGATGCTCCCATTCCGGAATATGCAATATAGTTGAACATGCCAAAAAGATATGCAATGAGAACAGAGTGACGGATATCATAGGGGGCCTTCACCTGCTGAATCCCGATAAAGAAATAATGAGGCTGACAAAGGAATATCTGAGGCAATTAAATATTAAAAGAATACACCCATGCCACTGCACGGACCTGCAATCTAAGATAGAGCTTTCGGAGACAGCCGAAATCGGCGAAGTGGGATCAGGCACAGTGTTGGAATATTAACTGACAAAGAAATGTCCCATAGACATAAAGGGGGATCATATTTTGAACAAACAGAGCAAATCAGATTTGATGCTTTTTATAGTAACGTTATTTTGGGGGTCATCCTATGTTCTGACAAAGCTTGCCCTTGATGACCTTCAGCCTTTTAACCTTACGGCCCTGCGGTTCCTGATAGCCTTTATCATACCGGCCCCAATATTTTACAAGAATATTATGAGGTCGAATATCAGGACCATCAAGTATCCTTTGATTCTGGCTGTAATTCTGATCGGAATGTTTATTTCGATGTCTCTGGGGTTGAAACATACTACAGCCTCAAATGCAGGCTTCCTGATAAGCCTTGCGGTGATTATCATACCGCTGCTTTCATATATATTCTTGAAACAAAAAATCGAAAAAAAAGTGATCATAGGCGTATGCATTGCCCCTATCGGTATAGCGCTGCTGTCCCTGGACAGCGGGTTCAGCATCAATACCGGGGATCTTATGTGTATACTGTGTGCTCTGTTTTCCGCCATACATGTTGTGGCAATGGGAGTTTTTACCCAGAAGGTGGATTCAGTTGCCCTGGGCACCATCCAGCTTGGCTTTGCAGGCATATTCGGCCTTATATTTTCGTTGCTCACGGAGACTGTGAAATTCCCAAGCACAGCAGTTTCCTGGGGTTCCACATTGGCTCTCAGCATACTGTGTACCTCCTTCGGATACATAGTCCAGGCCACGGCACAGAAATACACAAGTGCGACCCATGCGGGGCTGATTTTTTCTCTTGAGCCTGTGTTTTCGGCAATATTTGGCTTCATATTTTTAAGGGAGATCCTTCCCCCAAGGGGATATGTGGGAGCTGCCATACTCATGTTCAGTGTATTTTTTGCCGAATTTGATTTCGGCAAAAAGGTTAAAAAGGTAGAGGAGATGAATGTGCAGCAATAGATCTATGGGCTGTAGAGGAGAAGCTGCTTTTTACCCCAGCGTACAGTCCAGAAACATCATTATCACAAAGCCGATCAGCAGCGCATGGGTCGCAAGCTTGGAGTGGCCCTGCTGATTCTGTGTTT
The DNA here is from genome assembly GCA_964447145.1 of uncultured Clostridiaceae bacterium. Taxonomy (GTDB): domain Bacteria; phylum Bacillota; class Clostridia; order Lutisporales; family Lutisporaceae; genus BRH-c25. Next base: position 15,094 of record CAYURW010000052.1, on the reverse strand, counting down.
CAGGTATTATTTCATGGCTTATGACAAAAAGCATAGCCCCCGCGGCAAAAGCCAGAGCAAAGGGCAGAAGCGGACGGGATACCTGCACAAGCGCAATACCAAGAAGCCCCCCTATCGGTTCTACGAGACCGCTGCATAAAGCTATGAGAAATGCCTTTCTTTTTGAATAGCCTTCTCTGAGCAGAGGAAGTGCTACAGCCAGACCTTCGGGCAAGTTCTGAAGCCCTATTCCTATGGCAATGCTCAGACCGTTTATAATATCACCGTCGCCGAAACCAACACCTACAGCAAGGCCTTCAGGGAAATTGTGGACAGTAATTGCAAATACAAACAGCCAAACCTTACGGAGACGAGGGTTAGCCAAAAAAGGCAAAATCTCATTTCCGTTGTGTCCATTTTGTCCATTGCCGTTTACTGCATTTTTCAGCAAATTTGTATCGGGGAAAAACTTATCTATAACATCAAGGAATACTCCGCCGCATAGTATGCCTATCAATGTAACAGTCGCACCCCTTATTCCCCCGCCGCCCTTTTCAATAGCCGGGATAATAAGGCTGAAGGAAGTCGCAGCGAGCATTATTCCGGCAGCGGCGCCTAAAAGTAAATCAAGGAGTATCTTTGAGATTTTTCTCGTGAAAAAAATAGGAATAGCCCCGACCCCTGTAGCCATGCCGGCGGTCAGACTCGCCATGATTCCCAGCAATATAAGATTGAATTTGGATAGATATTCTACCATATGTTAACCCCCTTAATACGCTAATTTCATCTTATGCTTCAACGGGAAAATGGTTACTGTTATAGACGGGAGGCACCTAAAGGCTATTTACAGCTTGATATATATGTATTGGTACATATATAATTAAGGCAGGAATTATACAGCGAGGGTATATGTATGAAAATAAACGATGAATTGGAGAAGCTTGCCGGGGATCATATGATATCTTATTTTGGTGTATCGGATTTGTCTGGAACAGGTGTAGGCGAATATCCGTATTGCGTGACCCTGGGCATTGTATTGCCGGATGAAGTAGTTGACCGTCTTCCCTTTAGGGAACAATATGTCAATGCATTGAATTACAAAATTTTTGCATATGATATAATAAACCATAGACTGGACCTGGCTGTTTCGGTACTTGGGGGTTTTATACAGAGCAGGGGATACCGTGCAATTCCGGTGCCGGCTTCCGGAATAATTGATAATGACAGAATATGCGGTTCATTTTCCCATAAGATTGGGGCGAGACTATGCGGCTTTGGATGGATAGGCAAGAGCTGTCTTCTGATCACACCCAAGGACGGCCCCAGAGTAAGATGGGCATCAATATTGACCGATGCTCCTCTTCAGCCTTCCGGGAAGGCTGAAGAAGAACAAGGCTGCGGCAAATGCACCGCCTGTGCGGATATATGTCCTGTAAATGCCATTGCCGGCAGGGGCTTTGATGAAAACGAGCCTAGAGAAATGCGACTTGATGCCCGCAGGTGCTGGGATTATCTTGAGTCTATTAAGGAGACTAACAAAAATAATGTATGCGGAATGTGCCTGTACGTTTGCCCTCACGGCAGAAAACGAGAAAAAAAATTGCGGGATTCTGCCCGGTTTTAGGGAATTAATATTGGAAGGTATCATATTATAAAATATAGCTTTATTTTATAGAATTTGAGGAGATATAATGAGCATCGGTGTTTTTGATTCCGGCATCGGGGGCCTGACGGTACTTAAGGAAGCAGCAAAAGAGCTGCCTTGGGAGGATTATTTATATTATGCGGATACAAGGCACGTTCCTTATGGCACAAAGCTGAAAAACCAGGTCAGGGGATATATTTTTGAAGCAGTGGAATTTCTGGCAAAACAGGGAGTCGAGGCTCTGATAGTTGCATGCAATACGGCTACAAGCATTGCCATAAACGATTTAAGGGAAAGATATGATTTTCCTATTATAGGTATGGAGCCTGCAGTAAAGCCTGCAGTAGAAAAGGCAGACGACAGAAAAGTGCTTGTTTTTGCCACTCCTATCACGGTAAGGGAAAAAAAACTGCATGACCTGGTTGAAAGGCTGGATTCAGAGCAGTCTGTCGATCTCCATGCCCTTCCCGGATTGGTAGAGTACGCAGAAAAATTTATTTTTGATGAAGATACAATAATACCATATTTGAATAATGAATTATCCCGGTATGATCTTAATCAATACTCCTCAGTTGTTTTGGGCTGCACACACTTTATATTTTATAGGAAGCACTTTAGAGCGTTGCTGCCTCAGGGGGTTGAGATCATTGACGGAAATTTGGGAACAATAAACCGTCTCAAGACCGTGCTCAAGGACAGGAAACCCTGCCTCGGCGGATGCGGGAGCATGACGTTCTATTGCTCTGGGGAAAAGGATACCGACGAAAGCAAATACAGAAGATATTTGGAACTTGAACACCATACATTTTAAGAGAAGCATTACTTGATTATATTTTTGCGGAAGTCGGGACAGGCCGCAGTTTTCTAATTATTTGCGGGAGTGATATTCTTTGCTGAGAGCACTGAATGAATGGGACAGAATGGCAATGTTCGACTATTTGAACAGGAATGAAGAGGAGACCGACTTCCTTATTGGAAATATACTTCAATCCGGTATTGCAAATAGAAATAACATCCTCCGATGTGGAGACTATTACGGATATTTTGAGGGAAATGACCTAAGAGGAATAATAGTATTCTACAATATGGGGAGCTGTGTCCCTCATTTTGAATCGGCAGGGGCTGTGATTGGTTTTGCCGAATTGATGATAACGAGAAACTTTAGTATGATATTGGGAGCTGACAGAATAGTAAGGCCGGTTTTTGAAATAGTCAGGCATTATAGGCCCTTGCGGGAGTTTGAGGAATGCGACTATTCCGTGAATAGCAGCTTTAAGCCTTACAAATCTGAAGGCTGTGAGTTTATTAATGTTTGCGGGGACAGCGGAGACGAAATTCTAAAGTTCGTGAGGAAAGCATATATGAGGGGATTTGGGGCAGAGCACACAATTGAAAGCACGAAGCTTCTCCTATCCCAGAGAAATGCAGAGGAAGATTTCATAATATTGTTAAGAGACAACATACCATTAGCCCAAGCCTGCATACAAGCTTTTACCTGTAGTACAAACCAGATAGGGGCTGTATACACCCTTGAAGAGGAGAGGGGAAAGGGCTATGCAAAGGCGGTGGTCTCCGAACTCTGCGAGAGAATAATAAGCAGGGGAAAGCTGCCGACTCTGATAGTGAACAAATTGAACACTCCGGCAATAAATGCATACAAATCTCTTGGATTTGGGCATCGCAGCGATTATTTGATAATCAGGTTGAATAACTGATCATACCTATGATGACTGGAGGTAAGCACCATTGAATTGGCTTGATAAACTTGAGAAAAGACTGGGAAGGTTTGCCGTAAGGGGGTTGATGACATATATTGTCGGTATTACCGGCATTGTATATGCATTATCTTATTTTGATAATGAAGGTATTGTCATAAGCAGGCTTATGCTTATACCTGAGTTGGCCCTAAGAGGGGAAGTATGGAGGCTTGTCACTTATATATTTATTCCCCCCGAAACAACTGTTATTTGGATTTTATTTGTACTTTATTTCTATTATATGATTGGAAGCGCCCTTGAGAACGAATGGGGAAGCTTCAGATTCAATGTGTTTTATTTTACGGGCATGGTGGGAACGACAATTGCATCATTTTTGACCGGGTACAGCGGTACAGCACTGTATCTCAACCTTTCGCTGTTTCTTGCATTTGCAAAAATGTTTCCGAACTATGAGCTCCTTATTTTTTTCGTTCTTCCGGTAAAGGTGAAATATCTTGCAATGATTGATTGGGCTTTTATAGGTTTTGCGGTGGTATCCGGGGACATGCCCACAAGGATTGTTGCATTGGTATCGATAATGAACTACTTCTTATTTTTCGGGAAGGATATTTTTAATAAATCAAGGAACAATAGGCAAGTATATTATAATAGGAGGAAATTCCGGTCCGAAATTCCAAGGGACTTTACATATCATAGATGTGCGGTTTGCGGCAAGACCGAGAAGGACGATCCCAAAATGGATTTCAGATACTGCCCCGAATGCGAGGGGGATTATGAGTACTGCATGGACCACGTCAGAAATCATGAACACGTGAAAAAACAAATAGAATACAAGGGGATGGGTCAATGAGTTTCAGAATAAAGGATCCGGTAAGCGGGTTTTCACATCTTGCAGGAGCGATTCTATCGGCAATAGGATTATATTTTCTGGTGCGATGTGCAGTGTTAAACGGAACGGCATGGCATATAGTATCCTTTTCTATATTCGGGGCGAGCATGATATTGCTGTATACAGCAAGCTCCTTATATCATCTGCTGACAGTAAGTGAGAGGGGTACTAAATTGCTGAGGAAGATAGATCATATGATGATCTATGTGCTGATAGCGGGGACATATACACCGGTATGTCTTGTTCCTTTAAGAGGGGGCTGGGGCTGGAGCCTTCTTGCCAGCATATGGGGCATTGCAATGGCGGGCATTATTATGAAAGTATTGTGGTTTAATGCGCCCAGATGGCTGTATACTCTTTTTTATGCGGTGATGGGATGGCTGATAATAATTGCATTTGTACCTCTGATAAGGGCTCTGCCTGCTGCAGCGATGCTGTGGCTTATTGCCGGTGGCCTGTTATATACTGTTGGTGCAGTTATATACGGGACCAAATGGCCCAGGCTAAAATCCAGGGTATTCGGTTTTCACGAGGTATTTCATATTTTTGTGCTGTACGGGAGCTTTTGCCACTTTTGGCTGATGCTTAGATATGTGTCGTATTTATAGCGGTGACATGGAAAACGTTGGCAACATATGCAAATGTGAGGATGCTTAGATATGTATCATATTTATAGAAGTGACTAAGGAGTAAAATGATGAGGACTGGCAATAGATTCTTTTTTTTGTGGTCAATTATATTTGCTATCCTTTGCGCTATATGCCAGGGGAAAGCTTTGCTCCCTGTATATTCAGAAGGCTTGTCCCTCAACGTTGATAGCTATGAATATTACCTTGGGCAAAAGAGCCCTGACTGGGAGCTTATGAAAAGGCGGATAAAGGTAAAGGGAATATATATGACGGGCAATACAGTAGGTTATGCCGAAAGGTTCAATAAATTGATCGACATGGTAAAGACCACTGAAATAAATGCAGTTGTAATAGACGTAAAGGATGACAGCGGTATGATGACCTATGCCAGTGACCTTCCTGATGTAGCATTTACTGGAGCTAACGGCAAGGCGAGGATCAAGGATATTGATGCTGTGATGAAGGTGTTGCGGGAAAATGACATATACGCAATAGCCAGAGTAGTTACATTTAAAGACAGAAGAGCCGGGGACAAATATGCCGATCTGTCTGTTAAGAATAAAAGCGGAGGAATATGGAGGGATCGGAACGGAATGTCCTGGTTGAACCCCTATAACAAGGATTCCTGGGACTATATTGTGAATATAGCAGAGGAAGCGGCAATAAAAGGGTTCAATGAAATACAATTTGACTATGTAAGATTTCCTACTGATGGAAATACCAAAATAATAGACTATGGCTCGAGTGCCGCAGGCAAATCAAAGGCAGAGGCAATTGCAGAATTTCTTTCCTACGGAAGGGAAAGGTTGAGCAAAAAGGGAGTTGTGGTATCCGCTGATGTTTTTGGCCTTGTGACTACATCGGCAAACGATATGCACATAGGCCAGCACCTTGAGTCCATAGCCGGCAGTGTTGATGTAATATGCCCAATGGTTTACCCCTCTCATTACGGAAAAGGGAGCTATGGGGTAGCGGAACCGGATTTTGAGCCATACAAGATAGTCAACCGCAGCATGACTGTTGCACAGGAAAGAATAAGTGCGATGAAGGGTACAGAGGGAAGAGCGGTATTAAGACCCTGGCTTCAGGATTTTACAGCTTCATATCTGGAAAGATATAAAAGGTATGGACTTGCGGAGGTAAGGGCACAGATAGATGCGACCTATGATTCCGGTGCCGGGGAGTGGCTGCTGTGGAATGCGGGAAATATATATACCCGGGGGGCATTGGAAAAGGAATAATGAAAAGGACTTGTCGAAAAATTTGACAAGTTTTTTTATTGCATAGTAATAGTATAATACATTGCCCTGTGATACAATATATAGTGCAAGCAAATGGGCGAGGATACAAAATATGGCTTGGAGGTGTATTGATTGTTAACTAGCAATGCCATTAAGGTGCTGGAAAAACGGTACCTGATCAAAGATGAGAACGGAAAAGCTATCGAAAAACCCGAGCATATGTTTAGAAGAGTTGCAGATACAATAGCGGCTGCAGACATTAAATATGACAGTTCTGCAGATATTGGCGCAATCGGGGATAAATTCTACAGGCTTATGACAAGCCTTGAATTTATGCCTAATTCTCCGACCCTGATGAATGCAGGCAGAGAGCTTGGACAGCTGTCAGCATGCTTTGTGCTTCCGGTTGAGGATTCCATGGAAGGTATTTTTGACGCTGTCAAAAATGCTGCAATGATACATAAAAGCGGCGGCGGAACAGGTTTTAGCTTTAGCCGCCTGAGAAGCAAGGGATCTGCCGTAAGGACTACCGGCGGTGTGGCATCGGGACCCATAAGCTTTATGAAAGTATTTAATTCCGCTACCGAAGCGGTCAAGCAGGGAGGGACCCGAAGGGGAGCCAATATGGGAATATTGCGGGTGGACCACCCGGATATAATAGAATTCATACAGTGCAAGAAAGACAATAATGATCTGACCAATTTCAATATAAGCATCGGCATAACCGAGAAGTTCATGGAAGCAGCAGAAAAGGGCACCGATTACGAGCTTTTCGACCCCAAATCCAAGACATCTGCAGGCTGGCTCAATGCAAAGGAAGTGTACGGCCTTATTGTTGATATGGCCTGGAACAACGGGGAGCCGGGAATAATTTTCCTGGACAGGATGAACAGGGATAATGTGGTTCCCAAGCTGGGGGAAATTGAGAGCACCAACCCGTGCGTTACAGGAGATACATGGGTTCTGACCGATTCGGGGCCTGCGCAGGTCAGGGATATTCCGGACAAACAGGTACGGCTTGCATTGAATGGGGCATACGCTATGTCCGATGAGAAGGGTTTTTTCAGGACCGGAATAAAAAAAATCATTCAAATCCGGACGGATCGCGGTTACGAGATCAAGCTCACAAAGGATCACCTTGTAAGAACAGCAGCCGGTATAACACGTTTCAAAGTCAGTGAGGAATGGAAGGCGGCAGGGGATTTGAACGCCGGAGACAGGATTATTTTGTCCGACAACAGGGGGATCAAATGGGGAGGTAAGGGGAATCGGGATGAAGGTTACTTGCTGGGAACCGGAATTATGCCTGGAAATAGAAGAATTACAGCAGAGGTGGAAAAGGGAGGCTATGAATTTTACCAAGGATTTATCAGGGGCATGTTCGATAGCGATGGGACGGTTGTAGGAACACAAGAAAAGGGCTTATCAGTCAGGCTCCGGCAGAATGATCCGGATACTCTTAAGGCTGTACAGAGAATGCTCGGGAGGATGGGTATTTCATCTGCCATATACTATAACCGCAAGTCAGAAGGCACAAAATCCATGCCGGACGGAAATGGCGGATCAAAGGACTATAGTATAAGAGCCGGTCATGAACTGGTCATTTCTCAGGATAATCTGGCGGTTTTCTCTGAAATAATAGGGTTTGGCAGCAATGAGAAACAAAAACGGCTGGAAAACGGATTGAGAAATTACAAGCGCACATTGAACAGAGAGCGTTTTGTCGCTGCAGTTTCAGAAATTACAGAGCTGGACGAAGCTGAAGTATTTGATGTCCGGGTTCCCGGAGTCAATGCTTTTGATGCCAATGGAATATATGTACATAACTGTGGTGAGCAGCCCCTTCTTCCCTACGAGTCCTGCAACCTGGGTTCCGTCAACCTTATGAGCTGCCTTGGCAGAAATGAATCCGGAGCTGCAATAGATTATGACAAATTGGGTCGGATTGTTGATGATTCGGTGCACTTTCTGGACAATGTAATAGATGTTAACAGATATCCAATGCCCATGGTCGACAAAATGACCAAGGAGACAAGGAAGATAGGGCTTGGGGTAATGGGTTTTGCCGATATGCTCATAGAGCTGGGTATTCCGTATAACTCCGAAGAAGCCGTCAATACGGCGGAGTCCGTCATGAGATTCATAAATGAAAGATCGAAGGAGGCCTCAATCAGGCTTGCAGCAAAAAGGGGAACCTTCGGGAGCTATGATGGCAGCATCTACAAAGAAAAGGGAATTTCAATCAGAAACGCCACAACAACGACCATAGCCCCGACAGGGACAATATCGATAATAGCCGGAGTTTCCAGCGGCATAGAGCCATTGTTTGCACTTTCATATGTAAGGAATGTACTGGACAATGATGAGCTTCCGGAGGTAAACCCGATGTTCGAAAAGGTTGCCAAAGAAAAGGGCTTTTACAGCACAGGGCTGATGAAGGAGATAGCCGCCCGCGGAACCATCCGGGATATCAAAAGCATACCCAAAGCAGTAAGGAGGGTATTTGTGTGTTCCCATGACATCAGCCCGGAGTGGCACATAAGGATACAGTCCGCTTTTCAAAAACATACGGACAACGCGGTATCCAAGACTGTTAATTTCCCCCATTCCGCCACAAGGGACGATGTGAGCAAGGTTTATATGATGGCTTACAAAATGGGCTGCAAGGGTGTGACGATCTACAGGGACGGCAGCCGCGAATCCCAAGTGCTTAACATCGGTTCAGTGAACAAAGAAAGCAAGGAAGAGGCAGCTGCCGAGCAAATGGGGGGAGCACTCATACCGAGAACCAGGCCGGAGGTAACAATGGGGATAACTGAGAAAGTCAAAATAGGCTGCGGCAATTTGTATATTACGGTAAACTCAGACGAAAACGGCATTTGCGAGGTATTCACAAATCTGGGAAGGGCGGGGGGCTGCCCCTCACAGTCGGAAGCAACGAGCCGTCTCATATCAATAGCCTTAAGGGCAGGGATGGATATTAATGAAATAACCGAGCAGCTCAGGGGTATCAGGTGCCACTCAACACTCAGGCAGAACGGGCTTAAGGTGTTGTCCTGTCCCGATGCAATCGGGAGGGCCCTTGAAAGGTACAAAAATTGCAGAGCGGAAATAGAAGACATCAAAACTGAGGATGAGGGAAGCAACTGCATCGGCAATTGTTCTCTTTGCACAACAGCGTGTCATGCCGTTACCGCCGAAGGTGATGAAATATCGAACAATCCCGGCCCGCAGTCATGGAACAGCCTCAAAAACTGCCCCGAATGCGGAAGCCCCGTGCAGCATGAAGGGGGCTGCGTGATATGCAGGAACTGCGGCTATTCGAAGTGCAATTAGTGCCAGGCACGACGTTTAGACGGTTATTGGATATTTGACATATTTGAAAACCTTCTGGTATTATGTGCGCGAAAGTTTTCCATTTTTTCATCCGGCAGGCACCTCCGATAACTTGCAGGATTAGATAGAATACCCCAATTCATATATATAACATAACATATAAGTTATATTATATAAAAAGATTATTGCATTTATAACATATGAGTTATATAGACATTTGGCAACATCAATTTCTGGACTTTTTAGGTTAGCTGTAACAATTTGTTTCACCGTAAAAAAGTCAAGGCAACAAAAATCTGTTTAAGCATGCTTAAACAGATTTTGTATAGTATCTATTATTTGTTATGACTTCGCACACTTTTTTTTATGATGTAGAAAACCAATGATGGTAATATATAGTTACAGCCTAGCGCTGCGGGACTCAAGCTCATATGCGGCAGTTTCTGAACTGTGCGGTGCATTTGATCGATGATCCTATGTATACCTGGGTTAGTCCCAAAAGGACCTGATATGTTGAAGGTTCAAATCCTTCCTCAAACCGTAAAGGTTTGTGTAACTCAATGGTAGAGTAATCAGCTATGGTTACACCTTCGGGTGCGGGGTTCGAATCCCCTCCAATTACCCTGTCACGGTAATAATTTTATCAGAGCTGCGTAGGGGCCTCGGCAAGGTAATCTTGACTTTGAGCATTAGAGGATACCGTATGTTGTGCAGGATATGTCCTGCCTTTATATCAGCCCATAGGTATAAGGCTTCCCGGTTGATGTAATGCATACTCAATTTGTGCCCGTCTGGATTTACCATGAGGCTCCGAGCAGCTTATGCTAAACAGGCACTAATAGTGCTTAAAATAAAATGAGGTGAGAAATTATGAAGTACATAGTAAACACACATGAAGTAGGCCTGCTGTTTAAGAATGACAGCTTTATAAAGGCACTGCCTCCAAAAACTTACAACATTATGCCGTTTTCAAATAAGATGATACTTTCAGTAGACATGTCAGGAAGGTTTGAGCCGGTATATGAATTAGTATTGTTTCTGGGCGACAAGTATCTTGTTGAAAAGCTTGATATAATTAAGCTGAAGGACAACGAGATAGCATTGCATTATGCTGATGGGAATTTCATAGATATACTTGGTTCCGGTACACATGCATATTTTAACACTATAAAAAAGCACACTTTTGTCATTATAGATACCAACAGCCCTTTTTTACCGGATAATGTTGATTTGAATATATTTAACAGAGATTACTTCAGGAAGGAAGGCTGCAAGTATATAAATGCATTTGCAGTACCTATGGGTAAGGTCGGGATATTAACGGTAAATGGGGAGTTCACAAAAACCTTACTGGCAGGCAATCATTACTTTATAAAGGGTATTAACAATGTGGAAGTAAAGATAGTAGATGCAAGGAACAGACTGCTTGAAGTGTCGGGACAGGAGCTGTTATCTGAGGATAAGGTAACACTCAGAATGAATTTCATCTGTCAGTACAAGATTCAGGATCCCGTTAAGGCAACCATGGAATTCGATGATTTTGAACAGCAGCTGTATGTAACAATGCAGTTGGCATTGAGAGAATATGTGGCTACCAGAAAGCTTGATGAGCTGCTTGCACAGAAGCATGAAATAGGAAGCATAATATTGAATGCAGTAAGACCTAAGCAAGAGCACTTTGGAATAGAATTTATGGAAGCAGGGGTTAAGGATATCATCCTTCCCGGGAATATAAGGGAAATATTAAATACTGTATTGATAGCAGAGAAGAAGGCTTTTGCAAATGTAATAACAAGAAGAGAAGAGACTGCATCAACAAGAAGCTTGCTTAATACAGCTAAGCTGATGGAAGAAAACAAGACCTTATACAAGCTGAAGGAGCTTGAGTATCTGGAGAGAATCTGTGATAAGGTGGGAACAATATCTTTGTCAGCAAATGCAGGAATATTGGAGCAGCTTGGGCAGCTTATATCTGCAGAGAAGTAAATAATTAAAGGAATGAAGGATTGTCTATAGATTATTCTATAGGCAATCCTTATTAAACATTTTGTATTGTTTTTGAATTCTTTCTACAAACTTACTTTTGAAATCTGCAGGGCCCAATACCTTGATAGCAGGGCCAAATGAAAGTAACTGTATAAGAAGCTCTTGCTCATCGTCAGCAGTGTAGTGAATCTTTATATTGCATCTACCCGTGTCCTCATAAAAGCTGGATGTTCTTTCATAGTTTGACAGGCCAATGAATACACGCTCAAATCCGTTGCGAAGGTTGTACACCTCTATTTCAATAGGAACCGGTTTTCTTTTTGCTGCTACATAGGTTTCGAAGTCAAGCTCAAAGGTCTGCTGTAGAGTAGTAATTGTCAGTATCCTTGCAAGATTGATCTTTATAAAGCCCTTAGGTTTTTCATTATAAATACTTACTCCGCATAGTCGGAACTTATCATCCCTAATTCCGTATTCCAATTTGTATGGTGCCAGTTTAATAGTCTTTCGTTCTCCTCTGGAGGTATTAAAGCAAATCCGCATAGCTCTATCGTTCCTTATTGATTCCAAAATGGTTTTGAAGTTTTCTATATATTTTTCATCTGAGTAATTATCACAATCTTCGGCTGTTTCCTTAAGAATAATGTCATTGGTGGTATAAAGGGGCTCTACGTCTGACAGAGCCTTACTGAGTTCTTCAAGCATAGGCTCTTCAAGAAAAAGCCGTATCCTCTTGTCAGTAATCATGCTTTTTATAAAGCTTTTCTGCAAATTCGTTACATAATCAGATGGAGCAGATTCCAGAATGGAACAGTACCCTCCCTCCGACTCCTTTAGAAGATTATAGCCTTGTCCCCCCTGAGAAATGACATCCGGGGTGAAGTACAAGCCGCTCTCGGAATAACCATATTGCGTGACAATACTGTTGATATCTTTTGCTGTAATATCATTTTCTGCTGCTTTCTCAAGTATCTTTGTCAGCATGAAATAATACAAGCCATATATTTCATTATAAATACTATCCATATTAACACCTACTTGTTATATAGCGACATCATGGTATTGATATCCCTTTTGAACTGTGCGATAACACGGCTCTCACTGCCTTCAAGCTCAATAATCCTGCCGGTAAAAGTCCTAAGCCAGGGAACCATTTCTAATGTATCTGTGACCTCAATAGTATATTCAAAGATGTTCTCATCAGTTTTTGTAATAATACCGTCTTTCCCTTCCCGCTTGATTCTCTCAATAACATACTGTTCGCTTATTTCATCTACATAAAGCAGCATCTTTACCCACTGCAGGCTTTCTGTTTTCTTATGGGTTATTGAAAAGGAATCCTTAAGCAAATACTGGCATTCTGCACAAACACTGTCGAACCCAGGGAATTCTTCAGTGAAAGCCACATTCTTTATATAATCGAGCCTCACTGTTGAGAACTTTTTATTTCTCTCATTATATATTGCTGCATATCTGCGACCGGTTTTAGTATTACTAAGTATTTTCAACGGAACAATCGTGGACCTTCTTCCCCGGCTTCCTTTGTTGCTCATCATTTTGAGTGTCACTATCTGTTTGTTTTTTATTGCTATTAGCAGATTCAGCAGGACTTCATCATCAAGGGTTTGAGAGAAAAAAATCTGCCTGTAAATAAAGGGGCGGCTTTGCATATTGCCAATAGAATACCCTATAAAGCCTGCCGGAAGGATATTCATATAGTATGACAAAGCAATATCAAGGCTTTCTCTTATTTCAGGTTTCAAATTGTTAATTGGGTTTTCTGATAATGAATAATATAAGGATTTACCTTTTTTCTCTGCTCTAAGTATTCCAAGCTTTACATATTCATTGAGCTTATTACGAATTGTCATTGTATCTATGGGGTCATTGTCATTTGACTCGATGGTATAGTTTGAACTTATTATTTCAGCAATTTCTGCTACACTTAAGCACGTGTGCAGCGTTAGTATATCAAGTATTACAAAATGAAGAAAGCAGTCATTCCTGGTAAAGGATTTGGTTTGCCATACCTTAAAAAGAGGATTGGATGTTTTTGCTGTTGTGTTGGAAGATAAGGAGATGGTTTTTCCTTTATTGTCCTGCTTTTTCACAATTAGCTCGCTGAGATAGCTTTCTATTCTTCTGCGCTCATTGTCATAGGTGCGTGGAGAAAGCTCATTATAATCATTTCTTACTTTGAAGCCATAGACAAAGAAATCCCTTGTGAATGTCCGTACCTTTTCAAAGTTTTTTATAAGCTCTGTATAGCCCGCCATAGGTAATCTCCTTGTATACAAATTAATATAATTATAACATATGGACAAACCTCGCAAACTTTTTTTGAAGATATGGGAAATTACATCCTTTATAATATAATTATGATAACAAAGGAGAGGATATAATGTTTGTAATATCAGATCTGCATGAACAGAAATACCCTGTGAAAGTATGGCTTTCCGACAGGGATGAAATAGAAGGTGAATGCTTATCACAGATACATAACCTGTCGAGGCTTCCTTTCTTACATAAATGGATAGCGCTTATGCCTGATGTTCATGCAGGAAAGGGAATGCCAATAGGCGGAGTTATAGCCACTGACGGGGTTATCATTCCCAATGCCGTAGGGGTTGATATAGGCTGCGGAATGGCATTTCTTCAAACCAATGTTGAGGCAAAGCTGCTGACTGAGACTATGACTAAATCCGGAAGCCTGTTGCAGTGTATTATAGGTGATATTCTACGGAATATTCCAGTAGGTTTTGCCCATCATAAGGATAAGCAGGAATGCAGAACAGTTGATGTAGCCCTTGAAAACATAGAGAAGTACAAATCTGTAGAAAAGCTTGTTCCGGAGATTGAAGGGGGGTATTACCAGGTGGGTACCCTTGGAGGGGGGAACCACTTCATAGAGCTTCAGACAGATGATGATGGGATGGTTTGTATCATGCTTCACTCCGGAAGCCGACACCTTGGGCATAAGATATGTGATCATTTCCATAACATTGCCAGAGAGTTGAACAGGAAATGGCATTCATCAGTTCCTGACGAATATAGACTTGCGTATTTGCCTGTTGATACAGAAGAAGGGCAGTCATATATCAATTATATGAACATGGCTTTAGCCTTTGCCCAGGAAAACAGAGCAAAGATGCTGGATAAGGTAATTGAACTGTTCACAAGATGGTGTGAGAGAAATCTCAGCATCACACCTGAATATTCCAACCTGATAAACTGTCATCATAACTATGCTGCTATCGAGAACCATTATAAAAAGAATGTTTGGGTACACCGTAAAGGCGCTATAAGAGTAGGGGAAGGCGAGATAGGAATAGTACCTGGGGCAATGGGGTCATACAGCTATATAGTTTCAGGAAAGGGATGTGAGGAAAGCTTTAACTCTTGCTCTCATGGTGCGGGAAGAAGGTTTTCAAGGACAAAGGCAAAAGAAACATACTCTGTTGAAAAGGTTATGCTTGATCTAAAAGAAACAGGTGTTGTCCTAGGGAAAAACAACAAATCCGACGTAGCTGAAGAATGCCGTTTTTCATATAAGGATATTGAGACAGTCATAGCAAATGAGGCGGATATTGTTAATGTTGTAAAAAGGCTTTCAACCTTAGGCGTAGTAAAGGGGTAAATAAGTGCCAGGCACGACGTTTAGACGGTTATTG
>CAYURW010000051.1:5141-18422 GCA_964447145.1 uncultured Clostridiaceae bacterium | reverse complement strand
CTATAGGAAAGTACAATTTCATATAGGATTAACAGCAAGGGGTGTGCCCCCTTGCTGCCCAGTGTTTTATCAAAATTCATCTATCCACTCATACATTGTCTCCTTTTCCAGAATCATTGGATGCACTATATCGTTAGGGTGCAGTATGCACTCAATTATAACCGGCTCATTTTGTTCCAACGTTTCTCTAAAGGTCTTCTCGATTTCCGCATTTTCGGTAATTTTCATTTCTTCACCTCCATTAATATTTTGCCTGGCACATTGGGAGCATAACCTAATAACCTTTGCACCTGGCACTCACCAAATTTCCCATCATCTCTGTTCCGACCAATTTCATTCCCGGCTGCATAATATCAACTGTCCTGTAGCCTTTGTCCAACACACTGTTAACCGCTTTATATACTGCATTGGCTTCGTTCTTCATATTGAACCCATACTCCAGCATCATCCCGCAGCTTAGTATGGCGGCCAGGGGATTTGCCATATCCTTACCTGCAATATCCGGAGCTGAGCCATGTATGGGTTCAAATATACCGGTTTTGTGAATTCCAATACTTGCTGATGGCAACATCCCCATTGAACCGGTAAGCATAGAAGCTTCATCACTCAATATATCTCCAAATAGATTCTCTGTAAGTATAACGTCAAACTGCCCCGGATTTCTGACAAGCTGCATTGCCGCATTGTCTACGTACATATATGACACTTCCAAATCACTATACTCCTTTGAAACCTCACCGGTCACCTCACGCCAGAGTCTTGAGCTTTCAAGAACATTTGCCTTATCAACAACAGTAACCTTTTTCTTTCTCTTCCTCGCTATCTCATAAGCTACTCTTGTAATTCTTTCGATTTCATAGGAGGTATATGACATCATGTCCCATGCCTTAATACCATCCTCTGTTATTACCTTTTTCTTCTCACCGAAATATGCGCCCCCTGTAAGCTCACGAACAACCATAATGTCAAGCCCATCTGCCAATATCTCCTCCTTCAGAGAAGAAGCGGATTTTAACTGAGGGAAAAGTATAGCCGGTCTTAAGTTTGCAAACACATCCATGGCTTTTCTAATGCCCAATAGTCCCGCTTCAGGTCTTTGATTACCAGGAAGACTATCCCATTTCGAGCCTCCAACAGCACCCAAAAGCACTGCATCACTCCTTTTGCAAACGTTAACCGTCTCAATCGGCAGCGGCACTCCGGTTTCATCGATTGCACATCCCCCCATTAAGACCTCCTCATATTCAAAGCTGCATTTGAACCTTTCTGATATTGCCTCAAGAACCTTTAATGCCTGGTTAATCACCTCGGGACCAATTCCGTCCCCTTTTATCAAAGCTATTTTCATAGGCTCCCCGTCCTTACTTTTATATAGTTAATCAGACCTTCGGCTTTAATAATATCCTGCATAAACTCAGGAAAAGATTCCGCCTGATAAGTGCATCCCTTTGTATGATTTGTTATGAGTCCGCTGTTCAAATCTACTTCAACCCTGTCGCCATTTTTCATATCCTTTGCAGCTTCCGGGCATTCCAATATTGGAAGCCCTATGTTTACTGCGTTTCTATAGAAAATACGTGCAAAGGTTTCGGCAATAATACATTTTATCCCGGACAGCTTTATAACAATAGGTGCATGCTCCCTGGAGGAACCGCAGCCAAAATTCTTTCCGGCTGCTATAATATCTCCCGGCTTCACCTTGTTAATAAAATCTGAATCAATGTCTTCCATACAGTGGGAAGTAAGCTCCGTTCTATCGGTAATATTAAGGTATCTTGCAGGAATAATAACATCCGTATCTACATTATCGCCATATTTGAAAACCCTTCCGCTTATCATTTTACTACCTCCTCCGGGGATGAAATTTTACCGGTAATTGCAGAAGCCGCCGCTACTGCGGGACTTGCAAGATATATCTCGCTTTCCGTATGACCCATTCTGCCTACAAAGTTTCTATTTGTAGTTGATACTGCTCTTTCTCCCTTCGCCAGTATACCCATATGGCCCCCAAGACACGGTCCACAGGTTGGGGTGCTTACTGCCGCTCCCGCTTCTATAAATATTTCCAGGAGCCCTTCCTTCATAGCCTGAAGATATATTTTCTGGGTAGCGGGAAAAATAATAGCCCTGACACAGGGGTTTACAGTATTACCCTTTAATACCTTTGCAGCGATTCTTAGATCCTCAAGCCTGCCGTTGGTACATGAGCCTATTACGACCTGGTCGATCCTTATATCCCCTACTTTATCTATACTTCTCGTATTTTCAGGAAGGTGAGGAAATGCCACGGTGGGCTTAACAGCTGCAAGATCTATTTCTATTACCCTACTGTATTCTGCATCCTTATCAGCCTTGAAAATCACAGGAACTCTTTCTGAATGCTCCGAAACATATTCCAATGTCCTATCATCAACTTCAAAAATACCGTTTTTTGCCCCTGCCTCTATAGCCATGTTTGCTATGGTGAAGCGGTCATCCATGGATAGATTTGTGACTCCCTCGCCGCAGTATTCCATTGACTGATACAATGCCCCATCAACTCCTATCATCCCTATAATATGGAGTATTACATCCTTTCCGCTGACCCACTTTCCCATTTTACCCCAGAGCACTATTTTGACAGCCTCCGGAACCTTGAACCATGCCTCTCCTGTTGCCATACCCACAGCCATATCTGTGCTTCCTATACCTGTTGAAAATGCTCCAAGTGCCCCATAGGTGCATGTGTGGGAATCGGCTCCTATTATGACGTCTCCGGGAACTGCCAATCCTTTTTCGGGAATTAATGCATGCTCTATTCCCATCCGTCCTATTTCATAGTAGTTATCGATATCCATTTTACGGGAAAACTCCCTTAATAGCTTACAATTCCCGGCAGATTTTATGTCCTTGTTCGGAGCAAAATGATCCGGCACCAATGCAATTTTAGATTTATCAAATACTGTAGCCATTCCTGCCTTTTCAAACTCCTCTATCGCTACAGGTGCAGTTATGTCATTCCCAAGCACCAAATCCAGCTTAGCCATTATCATTTGGCCGGCATGTACTTTATCCAGTCCGGCATGTGCTGCCAGTATCTTTTGAGTCATTGTCATACCCATTCTCTTTTGCCTCCCTTTTTTCCCGTTCACCCAGAAAGTACTCTATAGAGTCAACCAGCGCAAAACAGCTTGCTTCAATAATATTTGTCGATACCCCTACTGTACCCCAAACAAACTCACCGTCTGTAGATTCGATATGAACTCTCACCTTTGCGGCTGTAGCCTGTGATGTATCCAGTACCCGAACCTTATAATCAGAAAGTCTGACTTCCTTAAGCTGAGGATAGAAAAGCTCCAAAGCTCTCCTGAGAGCCCTGTCAATAGCATTTACCGGTCCGTTGCCTTCTGCAGTGGTTATCTCCTCAATCCCTTTGACCTCCACCTTGATTACTGCTCCTGCACTGTTTAGTAAATTCCTTTTACTATCACACCAAACCTTAAGGTCAATAACCTTAAAAAACTCATTTTCCTTTCCCAGAGATCTCTTTACCAAAAGCTCAAAAGAACTTTCAGCGCCCTCAAATTGATATCCCTCATTCTCCAGCGCCTTTAACCTGTCTATTATTTCCTTTACCTGAGGAGATTCCTTGAAAAGCTCCGGAGCGAACTTCTGAATTTTCTTAAGGATAGTACTTCTCCCGGAAACCTCGGACATAAGAATTCTTCTCTCATTACCGACAGTCTCCGGAGGAATATGTTCAAATGAGGTTGGGTCCTTCAAAACAGCATCTATGTGCATACCGCCCTTATGGGCAAAAGCATTGTTTCCTACATAGGGCTCGTATTCATTATGCCCTTTGTTGGCTGCCTCACTGATGTACCTGGCCAATTTAGTAAGACCCCCCATTTTGCAGTCAGCAATCAAATTATGTTTCCTTTTTAATTGAAGGTTAGGTATTATTGTGCATAGGTTTGCATTGCCGCAGCGCTCACCATATCCGTTAATTGTCCCCTGTACCTGTAATGCACCGCTTTCCACTGCTAGTATGCTGTTTGCTACAGCCATTCCACAGTCATTATGACAATGTATTCCTATGGGAGCTTTTTGAAGCTTTAATACATTTTCAATAATATCTTTAATTTCACTTGTAAAGCACCCGCCGTTGGTATCGCACAATACCAGCCAGTCAGCACCTGCCTCTTCGGCTGCATTCAACGTGCATAGAGCATATTCGGGATTGGATTTATACCCGTCAAAAAAATGCTCCGCATCATAAATAACCTCTTTTCCCTTGTCCTTAAAAAATCTGATTGTCTCACTAATCATCCTCAGGTTCTCCTCAAGGGTGGTCCTAATAATATCTGTTACATGAAAATCCCAACTTTTACCGAATATTGCTATAGCCGAAGTATCCGCCTTTAGCAGCGACAGAATATTGTCATCCTGATCAACTTTTGTATTTGCTCTTCTGGTACTTCCAAAGGCAACCAATTTTGAATTCTTTAGCTTCATATTTTTGATTTTTTTGAAATATTCCATGTCCTTTGGGTTTGATCCCGGGTTCCCTGCTTCAATGTAATCAATCCCAAACTCATCAAGCTTCATGGTCAGCTTCAGCTTGTAACTTAAAGTGAAGGATATACCCTCTCCTTGTGCTCCGTCTCTCAATGTGGAATCATACATGTAAATCCTCTTAAGACAATTCAAATCCCCAATTTTCATCATCTCCCTCTCCGAAAAAATTATTGTTCTTCACAAGGCCCAAAGTCTGTGTCTCTTCCTTGATTGGCCTATTAACCCTTGGTTCCATGTTGTTAATTGCATTTATATATGCTTTTGCACTGGCCTCAACGATATCCGTACTGACTCCATAGCCTGCGGATCTCATGTTATCCTTAGAAATCCTCACAGTAACCTCTCCAAGAGCATCCTTGCCTCCTGTAGAAGCTTTTATCAGGTACTCATCAAGCTTTACCCTTATGCCTATTGCTCTTTCAATAGCATTGAAGGTGGCATCAACAGGTCCGTCTCCGCAAGCAGCTTCTTCGTACACATCATCATTACATTTGATTCTGACTGTTGAAGTTGATGTTATTTCAGTGCCGCTTGACATTTGAAAATATTCCAGCTTGTATTTTTCAAAAAACTTTCTTGACTCTTGATTAACAAGTGCCTCAATATCTTTGTTCATAACATATTTCTTTTTGTCCGCCAAATCTTTAAAGGATTCAAATGTCTTTTTTATTTCCTCTTGACTCAAATTACCATACCCCATATCCTTAAGCTTTTCTTCAAAGGCATGTCTTCCGGAATGCTTCCCAAGCACCATCTGACTCTCCTTCAAGCCTATGGATGTGGGGGTCATAATTTCATAGGTCTTACTGTTTGACATCATTCCATGCTGATGTATACCTGATTCATGAGCAAATGCATTTGCCCCGACAATAGCCTTGTTCGCCTGAATATGCATACCTGTCGCAATACTGATCATTGAGCTTGTTCTGTATATTTTTTCTGTAACTATACCTGTAGAGGCTTGATAATAGTCATTTTTGGTCTTAAGCGCCATTACAATTTCCTCCAGTGCGGCATTTCCTGCCCGTTCGCCGATTCCATTTACTGTACATTCCACTTGAAGTGCGCCATTTTCTATTGCTGCCAGTGAATTTGCTACAGCCATCCCCAAATCATTATGGCAATGGACACTTATCAGTGCTTTGTCAATATTACTTACATTATTTCTAATGTTGCGGATGAGTCCTCCAAATTCACTCGGAGCCATGTATCCTACGGTATCCGGGATATTTACTACCTTTGCCCCTGCTTTAATTACAGCTTCGATCACTCTGTACAGAAATTCCGGTTCAGTTCTTGCTGCATCCTCAGGAGAAAACTCTACCTCGGGACATAATCTTCTTGCATAAGCAACCATCTCTACAGCTCTTTTTAATACTTCTGACGGCTCCATTTTCAGCTTGTATTTCATGTGTATATCAGATGTTGCGATGAAGGTGTGTATTCTTGGATTTTCTGCACCCGAAACAGCTTCCCATGCTCTGTCAATGTCGCGCTTATCTGTTCTTGCCAAAGCTGCAATTGTTGAACCTCTTACATTCTCTGCTATAGACCTGACTCCTTCAAAGTCACCTTTTGAAGCGATGGGGAATCCAGCTTCAATGACATCAACTCCCAGCTCGCTTAACTGTCTTGCTATCTCAAGCTTTTCATTACTGTTTAGGCTTATTCCGGGGGACTGTTCCCCATCCCTTAAGGTTGTATCAAAAATATAGATTCTCTTCGACATAAGAATTCCTCCCATACCATTTTATTTGTCAATCTAAGACATCATCTTTCTGAGCTCTTTTCTTTCTTACTCTTGGGCATATGTAGATTCGCATCACCTTCACAGTACATTTTCACATTTGACATTCTTCATTCCCCCTAAAATTTCTTCGAATAACTCAAAAAGACTTTTCACCCCATCACTGGAGCGAAAAGTCTTTCGCGGTACCATCCAATTTTTATCTCTTTTATTTAACGGCTTAGCCGGCGGGGCTTACTATGATTTCAGCCTGCAACTCAAGGATGAGATTTTCAACAAATTCATCCTATGGATTCACACCAACCTCCACTCTCTGAAAGAATTAAAATCTGTTTACTTTTACCTGTCATCGTTTTTGATTCTATTAAGTTGTTAAAAATCTGTATCAAGCTAATAATTAGGCTTAGAATCAGGCTAATTATTAGGCTAATAATTATTCCCACGACCAATAGGACTATGCCTGAAATCGATAGTACCAGGTTGCTAAGTAGTAGCCCTGGGACTGTCGATAGTATAATCCCGGATAGTAAGTATGAAATTGTGTTGTTTAACTGTATTCTGTTCATATTTGTCTCTTTCATCTTCACAATTTCCTTTCGGTCCCTAAGTAAAACTATATATGTCGTGAAAAAGATTTAAGTATTTAAGGAAGATAATATCAACTATTTATGCATATGTCAAATCTTTTTTTAAATAATGAGATTGCGTGGAAGTTCTATACAGCTTTTCCCCATTCCCAAATGCGTTTATAATGTAATTAACTATATATGTCGTGAAAAATAAATGTTTCAGGCACCTTCCTCACATACTACCTTATTGCTAAATAATGTGTAATAATGGAATAAAAGACATAGACACAAGGTTGACATAAGATGTGCTGATAAAACGGCACCTAAGCAATTATTTGGAGGGATTATAATGAGAAGCAGTTTGGTGAAAAGGGGTCTTTCATTAGTTCTGGCAATCATTTTTGCAGTATCATTCATTACACCGGAGATTTTGTATGCAGACAGCCTGCCGTCGACATTGCCCGGAGCCGGTACAGCTGCAGCTCCGACAGCACAGAAAAATTATTATGCCATTGACAAAATTAAACAGGGTATTTTCCCTGTTCGGTCGGAGAATGTTGCACCAAAGGATCTAAAGCCCGCCGAACTGAATGGAGTAACCTACAAGCTCAAAGAAAATGTTGAAGTGATTCCTTCCGATGTGATGCTGAAGACAATAGATGGGAAGACCAGAATATACGATACTGCCAAAGCAGGCTTCAAATTTGTAAAAGGCAGAACCTATGTTGACAAAACAACAAAGGCTGCTTTTAAAGTGCAGGACGTCAAAAATCTGACAAGAGTGGATTCCTGGGTTTTGACAAATAATGTGCAGCTGGATGAGATTCTTGAGGACTTTGAGATACCGGAGCAGGATGTATTGTTAAATAGCGCAAACATCGACCCGTCTACAGTAAATCCTTATGTAACTGTTAATCATGGAGCCAAACCGGATTTGATACAATTCGAACAGTTTAAGATGAATCCCCCCAAAATTAAAAAAGCTCCGGAGCCATTAAATCCCATAGAACAAAAAAAGTCAGGCCCCCTAACAGATACTAAAATAAAGAGTATCAATATTCCCCAAACACCTCAACCAGAAGGAACCCAGACTAAGGTGATGTCGGGGAGCCTGCCCGGGGGACTGGGCGGGGACGGAGTTAGCATTAACGCAGGCAACGGATATGTTGAGGTCGAATTCAATGATCTGAACCTGAGTTTATTTGTTGATAAAAGCAATCTTAAGTCCTACAACGGAAATGTAACAGTCGATGCAAAGCTTAATGGGAAAATAGCACTATATGCGCCTACGATTCATCCCTATTACAAATTTGGCAAAAAACTAGGTGCAAAATTCATAGCAGGTGAAGTTATAGATCTCCAGATAAATGGAGTAATGCAGTGCGACGGCAATTTCAGGATTCCTATTTATGGTTTTGACATAGGAGTCGCAGATGTAGGAAACATATGTGCAGGCGTGTTTTTGCGGATATCCTTCAATGGAGAAGCAAGTATTGAGTTTGATATGGATCAGAAGTTCAAGTATATGGCAGGGGCTGAGGTAGGCTTCAAATGGCTTGTCGTCCCCACAGGGGTCAGGACCTTCAGTGAACTGGACAAAAAGTTTAAGGTCGAGTATACACTGGACATGAAAGCTGCCTATGCTGCAGCGGTAGGGCCGGAGGTATCACTGCAGCTGTTCGGCTTCGACCTCTTGAATCTTCATGCCTATATTGGGGCGGCGGGAGATGCAGAGATACACCTTTCCAATAAGCCGGGGGGCAAGGATCAGGTATTTATAACCATTAATGGATATGCAGATGTGGGAGGCGCCATAGTTGGAAAGCACTTTAACATCTATAAAGGAAAATGGTTCATAGCAGAAAAAACGAAGGATTACACAGGAAGATTTGAAATTGTCATTCTTGATGCCGATTCGTACAGGGATCATGTGAAGGGAACTATTACCTACAGGCCCTCAGGGTCGAGCCAGTATTCAAACCACAACGGCAAAATCACCATTATGGTAATTGACCCGAATGGTAAGGAAAAACCTTATTCTGCAACCTGCAATAATGGTGTTTTCATAGCAAACAATATAAAAATGTACAAAGGCGATAGAGTGAGTGTACATGTTGTTGACAGCAATAATAATGAGAAAATTAAATCCCCTGCAGTTTCGTGCAAAATACACTTCAAAGAGCTTGTCATAACGAAGGGGGACTTCTTTAATGATGTGGTCCAGGGTTATATTCCAAGCTATGTGGATGGGGATCAGGAGATAAAATATAACGGGTTGATCGATATAAGCATAAAACGGAATGAGGTAACCCCCCTTGTTCCTGCAGTTCAAATCGAAGCCGGGTTATTACCTCAGGCTTTACAGCCCGGTGGCAATACAGCCGTCAAGGCACCGGCCCTGGTCAAAGGGGAGAGCTTTGGCCTGCTTCCGTTCATTGACGGCGATATTTTCAAGGATCATGTGAAAAATGGTGAATTTTCCCTTGCAAAGGATATAAGAGGTACCGATGAAATATTTGCCAAAATTAACATAAATGGATTTGAATTATTCGGCAGTACAAAGGCAGCAAGTTATGAACCCCTTAAAATCAACGCAAGGTATACCCTGAGAGGAGATATGACATATAAGGGAATTTCCAATGTAATAGACAAATTCACAGTAACGGCCGAAATCAAGGGATTAATAGAGAATGTAAACGGTAACAAGCTATATACGGGAAAAGTACGCCTTTGGACAGGGGATATTCTAAGCACAGGGGGTATTAGGCTAATTGAAGACGATATCAAGGTCACTCCCGTTGCCGGAACAAATTGCAGCAGCTTTGAGATTTCGAATACAAAGGAATATGTAAATGATGGGAGCTTTCCGCCAATTACCGAAGAGGCTGCAACCTATATATATGACAAACTTCCGAACATTAAATATCCCAGCGCATCGGTAAATTTTGAGGTAGAAGGAGTTTTATTTGGAGACACATATTGGTTCCTTGGAAACCCCATGGATGATATAATAGAAAAGAAGCTTAAAGATATGAAAAATACCTATGTGATCCAAAAGAAAGATGGCACCTTCAATATTGAGGATCCTTTTGTAAATCCTTTAACAGAAGGGGATATAAGGTCAAAGCTGGTATGGGGCATAGAGAATATCAGATCCGGCAAAGCGATTGATATCAAAGGAGCGGGTACATCAAATCTGAAGCCCCTCAAACTGCGAAACAATATGCCAAATTCAAATTATACGGTAGATGTTTCAGTAAAGTCAGGCGGAAATATTATGACCAACAAGACAGAGGTAAAGGGAAATGTGATAAAATCCGTACCGGCAGCGGCGGTTGGCAAGATTGTTTTTCAAAATGACCTGACTCAGGACTTTATGACTCTCAGTAATACTACGGGGATAACGAAGGTTAAATTAAGTAAATCAGAGCAGCCGGTGCTTGCGCCTCTAAAGGTTACGGTGATGAAGGATTCAATAATAGATGGGAAGCCTTGCAGCATCTACATGTACGAATTTGAAGATAGTAAAGTTGAGGTAGCAATGTGGAAAGAAAAGGACCTGCCTCTTAATGTCAAGGGGTATGATTCTGCCGGAAATTTGCAGTATGAGGTAAGCTACAACAACTATAAGTTCTAGGGAATTGCTTCATTGCTTATATTTTGACTTGTGAAGTAATTGACATTATTGTATTATATATTTGTATATTCAAATTGCATTTGAGGGAGGAATAAAAGATGAATGAGATACCTTTAGTAGAGCAAGTAGATAACATAATAGCAAAGTACAACGGATCAAAAGAGAGATTGATTCAGATTCTTCTGGATTTGCAGAAGGAGTCCGGAAGGAATTACGTGCCCAGGGAATGCATTGCAATGTTGTCGGACAAGCTTAATATTCCCGCAAGCAAAGTATTTGAGGTAGCGACGTTCTATTCAATGTTTAATGATGAACCAAAAGGCAAATACGTAATTGAAGTATGCAAAAGCGCACCGTGCCACGTAACAGGCGCTAAGGATCTGGTAAAAATGTTTGAAGAAGCCCTGAAGATAAAAATGGGGGAGACCACGCCGGATGATTTGTTTACCCTGCAGTATTCAAGCTGCTTCGGTGGTTGTGAAGTCAGTCCCGCTGTTAAGATAAATGAGACAATATATGGAAATCTGACTGCAGAAAAAATAAATGAAATTATTGATATGTATCGGAGGAAATAGATCATGGCGAAAATTGTAAAACTGATTTCAAAAAACTGCGGCAATATAACACCGGGATCTGTTGAGGAATATGTTAATGCCGGGGGATATGCAGGCCTAAGAAAAGCAATGCAAATGGACCCCAAGGACATAATCGAGGAGGTCAAAAAATCAAACCTCATGGGAAGAGGTGGAGCTGGATATCCTACGGGAATAAAGTGGGAGCAGGCATATGCCAATCCCAAAAAGCCTGCAAATGTTGTATGCAACGGGGACGAAGGAGAGCCGGGGACCTATAAAGACAGGCTTATTCTTAGCAAAGACCCCTTGCGTCTTATTGAGGGAATGACCATTGCCGCATATGTGTTTAAAATAAAAGAGGGATACATATATGTCAGAGGAGAGTACCTGGACCTGGGGGACACAATTAATGGCGCCATAGACAATGCTGTTAAGGCTAACTATCTGGGGGACAACATTCTGGGTACGGATTTCAGCTTCCATATTCAGGTTGTCTGGGGCGCAGGTGCTTATGTATGCGGAGAGAACACCGCGTTGCTCGAATCCATAGAGGGCAAGTCCGGCAGACCTCGCAAAAAGCCCCCTTATCTTACACATGTAGGGCTTCATCAGGAGCCTACCCTTCTGCAAAATGTTGAGACCTTCAGCAATATTTCCTATATTGTAGAGCATGGCGGAGAAGAGTATGCAAGCTATGGTACAGAATTCAGCGGCGGAACAAAGCTGGTCTGCCTGTCCGGAAACATAACAAACAAGGGAGTATATGAGCTGCCCTTCGGAACACCTATAAGAGAGATAATTGAAGAAATCGGCGGCGGAGTCCCCAATGGCAGAAAGCTCAAGTTTGTGCAGCTGGGGGGTTCTTCCGGAGCATGCTTCAAGAATGATAAGCTTGATACACCCATGTGCTATAAGGCCCTTAGGGACAACAGGCTGAAGCTGGGCTCAGGGGCATTGCTGGTAGTTGACGATTCAAACTGTGTGATAGATTTCCTCAAGTGCATTACAGAGTTTTTTATACATGAATCCTGCGGGAAGTGCACGCCCTGTCGTGAAGGCAATACAAGGATATATGAAGTTTTGGACAAGTTCTCTAAGGGAACAGCAAAATCAGAAGATATGGATACATTGAGCCGCCTGTCCGGGATTATGAAGGATGCTTCATTCTGCGGATTGGGGCAGGCTGCCACAACTGCTCTTAATGATTGCATGAGGTATATGAAGGATGAGTTCACGGAGCACATGGAGGGCCATTGCAGAGCAGGGATCTGCAATATGTCAAAGAAGAAATAGTTCTTTGCAGATATCAAAAAATTGCTGATTGTTGTATAATGTCTAGTATGGTAGTATTTCCATACTAGACATTATTTTATTGTATGGGCAGGTAACTTTCCTATACAATAAAATCCTTGATTTAAGTGCCCGCGCCGGAATTTCCTCACTATGTACGGAAAAGGCCCATGGGCTGCAATAGAGATAAGGTGACAAGTATAATGAGTTTTCTTAGCCCCTATAAGGGGTTGCCTAAAAGCGTCTATATAATCTTTTTCGCACAAGTCATAAATCGTTTCGGTGATTTTGTTTTGCCATTTTTGAGTTTTTTCCTTGTAAACAAGCTGGGATTGAGCTATCAAGAAGCCGGAGTGGCTATAACACTGACTTCACTGTCATCTATCCCGGGGTCCTTTGCAGGGGGAAAGGCTGCGGATCATTTTGGACGCAAAAAGTCTTATATGGTTTTTCAAATAAGTGCAGGGGCAAGCCTGTTCTTTTGCGCATTTTTGAAAGCTCCCCTGCCTATAATAGCATTGATATGCATTTCTTCATTTTTTAATGGGGGAGTGCGCCCGATTGTATCTGCAATTATTACGGATGTTTTGCCGGTAGAAAAAAGACAAATAGGCTTTTCACTGTCCTATCTGGGGATCAATCTGGGGGTTTCCATAGGGCCCCTTGTTGCAGGCTTTCTGTTCAATCGCTATGTTCCCCTCATATTCATAGGCAATGCAGTTACAACATTTTTGGTTACCGCAATGGTTTTCATGAATATTGAGGAGACATTGCCCGTCAATGCTGATGATAAATACATGAATGACGAAGAAAAACCCGAAGAAGGCAGTGTTTTTCAGGCCTTGGCAAGAAGACCGAGGATCTTGGTTTTCTTAATAATAAACGTTATACTGAATATTGCCTATG
>CAYURW010000051.1:0-5131 GCA_964447145.1 uncultured Clostridiaceae bacterium | reverse complement strand
TCCGATAATGTTCGGTGAAATTTTCGGAAGCAGCGGAGCGAGTAATTATGGGCTTATTATAAGTATTAACGCTGTTACTGTCATAACAATGACTATTTTTGTCACTCATGCAACCAGGAAGTGGAATGCTCTAAGCAGCATAGCGGCAGCAGGGCTTCTTTATGCCGTTGGTTTTGGAATGATAACGTTTATCCGATCAATGCCTTTGTTTATTCTCTCAACTTTTATCTGGACCATAGGCGAAATAATGACGGTTACGAATTCAGGAGTGTACATAGCGAACAATACTCCACAAAATTATAGGGCAAGATTTAATGCTGCATCAAACCTTAGCTGGTCTGTAGGAGCATCCCTGAGCACCCTGATGATAAGCCGGTATGCGGAACGCTTTGGAATTGAAGCCGTTTGGCCCTTGGCTTTCTTTCTGGGGATCCTTGGTGCAGTCTGTATGCTCATGCTAAGGATCAAGACGGAGAAGGCCGTGGCAGAAAGCGGGCCTACCCATGACAAATATATGTAAATGCTGCTTCCGTCAGAAATAAAACCTTTGATATATTGTATGAATGCATGGCTTTTGATACCTGTCTCTAAAAGCATAATAAAAGGAGATGCGAAAAATGACTGAATATCATGGGCAGTACCCGGTGTATGAAATTTCGGCTTTGAAGATAAAAAGTAATGCACAAAAAATATATGAATTATGCAGATTCAACGGTATTGAACCTACAGGAGTCGTAAAGGGCTTCAGCGCAATTCCCCAGGTGGCTGAACTGTTTGTTGAGGCAGGGTTTAAGACATTGGGGGATTCAAGGATAAAGGAAATAATGAGACTTCGTTCATACAATATCAAGACGGAGCTCATGCTAATAAGGATCCCGATGCCAAGTGAGATCCCCGAGCTTGTAAAATATGCCGATTCCAGCCTCAATTCAGAAATTGAGACAATAAGGCTTATTAATGAGGAGGCAAAGCGGCAGGGCAAAACCCATGGAATTGTTCTGATGGTTGATTTGGGGGACCTTAGAGAAGGGTTTTTTGATGGTGCTGAGGCTGTTGAAGCCTCAAGGGAAGCTGAAGGCCTGAGTAATATAAAGCTTCTGGGTATCGGTACGAACCTGGGGTGCTATGGCTCAATAAAACCTTCGGTGGAAAACCTGGGGAAATTGTGCCGGCTGGCAGAGGAAATCGAGAGGGAAATAGGAAGAAAGCTGGATGTCATATCAGGAGGGGCAAGTACATCACTGGCTCTTTTAACTGAGGGCAAAATGCCTTCACGCATAAATCACCTAAGGATAGGAGAGGCAATAATTACTGCAAAGGACCTGCCGTATTTGTGGAACGTGGAAATGCCGGGGATTTACCGGGACCCCATGGTATTGAAGGCACAGATAATAGAGATAAAACGAAAGCCAAGCTTTCCAATAGGTGAAATATTTGTGGATGCCTTTGGAAACAAGCCTGTATATACGGACAGGGGAATGCGAAAAAGGGCCATACTTGCAGTAGGACATAAGGATACGGGGGATATTACAAAGCTTGAGCCAAGGCTTGAGGGAATAGAGATAGTAGGAAGCAGCAGCGACCACCTTATACTTGATATAGAGGATTGCGTAAAGGAGCTTAAGGTTGGGGATGTCCTGGAATTTGGCACCTTTTATTCAGCAATGCTGTTTCTTTGCTCCAGTGATTGTGTCAGAAAAGACATCGTTTAAGCCCGGCTGAAAATTGAAGTAAAAAATAAAAGTTAAAATTTATTGGAATTAAACTTGATTTTTATGATAAAATGTGACATTATTATTAATAGCTTAAATAATAGTAAATAATGTAACGCATATATATTTCAATTATTACTAAATATATAGTATATAAATATTTGAAATTCTATTGGTGAGTTATTACAAAAAGTTTAAGTAATATAATTTTGGAGGTACACGCAGTATGAATGGTACAGTTAAATGGTTCAATGGGGAGAAAGGCTATGGGTTCATCACAGGAGAGGACGGAACGGATGTTTTTGCACATTTTTCCCAGATAAACGCTGAAGGCTACAAATCCCTTCAGGAAGGCCAGAAGGTTTCTTACAACGTGGCTAACGGGCCAAAAGGCCTGCAGGCCGAAAATATTGTCGTTATTGATTAGCAGTAAGACACTATACCTCTTAAATAGTTTGACTATTTAAGAGGTTTTTAGTTTTTGATGACACTGTTGTCGTGAAAAGCACATTTGTCCTAAAATGTATAAACGGTGCCGGATATTTACAATGGCGCAAAATGCCTTTATAATTTATATAGGATATACCGGTGTATGATTAAGGACCATACACTAATTTATAGGAGGATACATAAAATGATAAAGGTCGTTGCAAGAAGTTTTGTTAAAGCTGATAAGCTTGAAAGATCCTTGGAATTGTCAAAGGAAATGGTGGAAAAGACAGTAAAAGAAGAGGGCTGCATAAAATATGAGCTTTTCCAGGATATAAAGGATCCAAAGGCAATTGTGATCATTGAAGAATGGGAAAGCGAAGAAGATCTGAGCAGGCATATGGATTCTGAGCATTTCAAAAGGCTGATCCCTCAGTTGAATGAATACAGGGAAAAAGCATCGGAAGTAAATATATTGAAAAAATTATTTTAACCGGTGGTGGAAGAGCGGAGTGGATTTTATGAAAAGAAGACCTGTCATATTGATAATAATGGACGGAATCGGGGTAAGTGAAGCCGAAAACGGCAATGCAGTTAAGACTGCAAACAAGCCGACTCTTGATATGCTGATGGGCCATTACCCGTATACTGTAATTAAGGCCCATGGCACAGCTGTCGGACTTCCTTCAGACGATGACATGGGGAATTCCGAGGTGGGCCATAATGCTCTGGGAAGCGGGCAGATTTACAGCCAGGGGGCCAAGCTGGTAAATGAATCTATAGAAAATGGGAAAATGTATGACTCCCGCACCTGGAAAAAGGTTGTCAATAACTGTATAGACAGAAAATCAACATTGCATTTCCTGGGGCTTCTGTCTGACGGAAATGTCCATTCAAACATCGCCCATCTAAAGTCAATGATTATTAGGGCAAAGGGGGATGGAGTAAAAAGGGTGAGGGTGCATATACTCCTTGACGGCAGAGATGTACTGGCGACGTCAGCCTTGGACTATGCCGAGCAATTGGAAAAGCTTTTAAAGGAGCTTAATAATGACGGCAGTGGTGGCAGCTTTGACGGGAGGATCGCCAGTGGTGGCGGAAGAATGAAAATCACCATGGACAGATATGAAGCCAACTGGGACATGGTCAGGCTTGGATGGGAAACCCATGTGCTGGGCAAAGGCAGGCAGTTTTCTGATGCTGATGAGGCGATAACCGAATACAGGAGGGAATTTCCGGGGATCATTGATCAGGATCTGCCCCCCTTTGTAATAGCTGAAGACAATGTTCCAATCGGAACCATTAATGACGGGGATAGTGTTGTGCTTTTTAATTTTAGAGGAGACAGAGCTATTGAAATAAGCATGGCCTTTGACTTAGAAAGCTTTGACAAGTTCGATAGGGGCCCCCGCCCTGATATAGTGTTCTGCGGTATGCTTCAGTATGACGGGGATTTGGACCTGCCCGGAGATTACCTGGTAACACCTCCCGATATAAGGGATACACTTTCTCAACACCTGATAAGGCATGGGATCAGGCAGTATGCCGTCTCTGAAACACAAAAATACGGTCATGTGACATATTTTTGGAATGGTAACAGAAGCGAAAAATTCAATGAAGAGCTTGAGACTTTTGAAGAAGTTCCTTCAGATAGGGTGCCCTTTGATGAACGGCCCTGGATGAAAGCCGCAGAAGTCACCGACAAGCTGATAGAAGCGCTGAAGTCGGGCAAATATGATTTTTTGAGAGCAAATTATCCAAATGGAGATATGGTCGGTCATACAGGCAGTTTCAGTGCCGCAATAATTGCTGTGGAAGTCGTCGACTTATGCCTTTCCAGGATCGTAAAAGCAGCAGACGAAGCCCAAGCTATCCTAATTATCACAGCTGACCATGGAAATGCGGATCAAATGCTGGAAAAACCGGTGGAAGGCATAGCCAAAGCAAAGACGAGCCATACCCTCAATCCTGTTCCCTTTATCATATATGATAAAAAGGAGAAGCATGAAATAAAGGAAGGGGATTTTGGTCTTGCCAATGTAGCGGCAACTGTCACGGCCTTGCTTGACATTGATCATCCTGATTCCTGGGAAGATAGTATAATCTAGAGAATAGAACAAAAGCGGCTTGGCCATTTGGCCCAGCCGCTTTCATAAATCTCCTGCAAATTCTTACACATCCAGTTTCATGTCTCCGAACTTAATCCAGTTCTTTTTGCGCATGTATTCGGATACTATTATGGTTATCACCGCAGGGGCAAGAAAGTGAAGCAAAAGTATCAGGGGCAGGGACGCGGTTCCCATTGTTTCTATTGTGGCAAATTGCCCCACCAGCCCGCTGGTGCCCATTCCTGCACCGACGGCATTATTTTTCATTTTGAATACAGCTGAAGCCACGGGCCCAAGAATGGCGCTGGCTATTGTAGGGGGTACCCATATGAGGGGATTCTTCACAATATTGGGTACTTGAAGCATGGAAGTACCAATTCCCTGGGCTACCAACCCTCCCACCTTGTTTTCCCTGTAGCTGGCGACCGCAAAGCCTATCATTTGAGCACAGCAGCCCACTGTAGCAGCTCCCGCAGCAAGTCCGTCAAGCTTTAGTGAAATTGCCAAAGCCGCACTGCTTATTGGAAGGGTCAGCACCATTCCCATTATTGTTGAAACCAAAATTCCCATTGGGATAGGTTGAAGTTCAGTAGCATAATTGACCATCTGCCCTAAGGCTGTCATTACGGATGACATAAAAGGACTTATAAAGTCACCCTTAATATTAGAGATTGTCCTTTTCGATATCCTTGAAATAGCGGTAGGTGTTGACCTTCAATTCTCCTGCGGCAAGTTCGTCGCAGACGATGACTCCGTGCGGATGTGCCTGAAGGGCTGAAAGGGTGCAGGTGTGTGAATATGCACCTTCGATAGCCTGCTGAAGGGCGCGGGCTTTCTTGTGTCCGAAGGCGAGCACGAGTACCTCTTTGGCATCCATTACTG
>CAYURW010000050.1:0-18584 GCA_964447145.1 uncultured Clostridiaceae bacterium | reverse complement strand
ATCTAATTATAGGGTATCGAAATATATTAGCTGATGTCTATCCTAAAATGTATAGCATAAGGAATATAATTAATATTAGTTGTTGACACATTTTTAGTCCTATGGTAGTATTATTCTAATTTATATAAAGTGCCTATTCTGATATAGAGGTGCGCTTTTAAATAGTAAGGATATTCATGTTAAGGGTCGTGGCGCCCGAATATCCCCAAAGGTGGAAGCGCCGAAGGCAGAAATACACCACTATTTTCTGACCTGGTCCATATTCAAACAGTATATGGACTGTCATCCGGGAGCCATACACAGTTTCCGATGGAGAGCTATACATGAGTAAGTGTGTTTATTCAGTATTATCTGAATGGATATATCTATCATGTCAGCTCTTTGAAAGGGCTGGCATTTATTATTTTATAACTGCGTTTTGAAAAGGTAATCCATTTCAAATTGCACAAAGGAGGGAATTTCAATGAATAAGTATGATGTCGCAGTAGTTGGCGCAACCGGAATGGTTGGCAGCATGATCCTCAAAGTATTGGAAGAAAGGAAATTTCCGGTCAAAAACCTTTACGCTTTTGCTAGCGCAAAATCGGCAGGCAAAAAAATTGCTTTCAATGGTAAAGAGTACATTGTTGAGGAGCTCAACGACAACTCTTTTGAGAGGCATATAGACATTGCCCTTTTTTCCGCAGGAGGTGAAACCAGTAAAAGGTATTCTCCGGTTGCAGCTTCAAAAGGGGTCGTTGTAGTTGACAACAGCAGTGCTTTCCGAATGGACGATAATGTTCCCCTTATTGTACCCGAGGTCAATCCTGATTCAATAAGCAATCATCGCGGTATAATCGCAAACCCGAACTGTTCAACTATTCAGGCGGTAGTTGCTCTTAAGCCGCTTCATGAAAAATACCATATAAAAAGAATAGTCTTTTCGACTTATCAGGCTGTATCGGGAACCGGAATAAAAGGGATGACCGACCTTAAGGAAGGCATAGCAGGAAATGGTCCAAGGACTTACCCCCACGCCATAGCCTATAATTGTCTGCCCCATATTGACGTGTTCCTTGAAAACGGTTACACAAAAGAAGAAATCAAGATGATAGAGGAAACAAAAAAAATTCTTAATGACCATGATTTGAGAATTACAGCCACTACCGTCAGAGTGCCGGTATATTATGGACATTCGGAATCAATAAACCTGGAATTTAAAAATGACTTTGATATTGATGAGCTTAAGGGGCTTCTAAAAAACAGCCCCGGAATAGTGCTTCAGGATGACCCTTCAAATAACATTTACCCTCTTGCGTCAGATGCAGAAGGCAAGGATGAGGTTTTTGCGGGAAGGATAAGAAGAGACTATTCAGTTGATTATGGAATCAACCTATGGGTAGTTGCAGATAATGTTAGAAAAGGTGCTGCCACAAATGCTGTGCAGATTGCCGAGTTGTTAATCCGGAACCAATAAAATAATTATCAGGGAGGAAATGAAATGGCAGTGTTTAAGGGCTCTGGGGTAGCCATAGTGACCCCTTTTAACGACAAAGGAATAAATTTTGAAAAACTTGGTGAGCTTCTGGATTGGCATGTAGCTTGCGGTACCGATGCAATAGTGATTTGCGGTACTACCGGTGAGGCTTCAACCATGACAGACGAAGAAAAGAGGGCAGCATATAAATATACCGTTAATAGGATTTCCGGGAGGATCCCCGTTATTGCAGGCACAGGAAGCAATGATACCCGGCATACCATTTTGCTTTCGCAGTATGCGGAAGAGGCGGGCTGTGACGGTGTGCTGTGTGTTACTCCATATTATAACAAAACTACGCAAAAGGGGCTTATTGCTCATTACACGGCAGTAGGCGATTCCATAGGCATACCTGTGATAATATATAATGTACCCGGCAGGACCGGCCTTAATATAAATGCAGACACATTAAAAACTCTTTCAACGCATAAGAATATTGCAGGAGTTAAGGAAGCAAGCGGAAATATAAGCCAGGTAGTTGAAATTGGAATGTTCTGCGATGAGAACTTTTGTATGTATTCTGGAAATGACGATCAGGTTGTCCCCCTTCTCTCGGTTGGGGGAATTGGTGTTATCTCTGTGACAGCAAATATAATACCCAAAGTAATGCATGATATGGTTGCCAATTACCTAAAGGGTGATGTAAAAACTGCAATGGAACTCCAGTTAAGTATGAAACACCTTAACGATGCCCTTTTTTGCGAGGTAAACCCCATACCCGTTAAAACAGCTATG
Source organism: uncultured Clostridiaceae bacterium (assembly GCA_964447145.1). Taxonomy (GTDB): domain Bacteria; phylum Bacillota; class Clostridia; order Lutisporales; family Lutisporaceae; genus BRH-c25. The sequence goes on along the minus strand of CAYURW010000050.1, from coordinate 16,333 downwards.
AATCTTATTGGGCATAATGTGGGAGACTTGAGGCTGCCCCTTGTAGAGATGGCAGAAAGCAACCTGTTGCGTCTGAAAAATGAACTGATAAGCTATGGATTTGAGATAAGGGGGTAATAAATATGATTAAGGTACTAATGAGCGGCTGCAACGGAAAAATGGGTCAGACAATTACAAGGCTTATCCGGGAATATGATAATGTTGAAATCATTGCCGGGATAACAAGAGACCCCGGCAGATGCCGGAATGATTATCCCGTGTTTAAGAGCTTTAATGAAATGGGAGATATTGAAGCTGATATCGTATTAGACTTCTCAAACTCCGAAATGCTCCCCGAAATTACGGAATACTGTATAAATCACCTGACGGCCCTAGTGGTGGGAACTACAGGGCTGTCAGAAAGTAACCTTGGAATGCTAGGACAGGCTTCATCCTTAATTCCTGTTTTTGTTTCAGCAAATATGAGCCTTGGCATCAGTGTATTGTCAGATTTAGCAGTAAAAGCTGCATTGGCCCTGGGCCCGGAATATGATATTGAAATCCTTGAAAAACACCACAATGAAAAAAAAGATGCCCCCAGCGGCACTGCTATCATGATAGCAAAGGAATTGGTGAATCAGGTAGACAATTCAATGGAAACAGTCTTTGACAGATCAAAATTGAAAGAGAAAAGAAAATCAAATGAAATCGGAATATCATCCATAAGAGGAGGAACGATACCGGGAGATCACACCGTTTTTTTTGCCGGCAAGGATGAGATAATTGAAATAAGGCATACTGCTCTTTCCCGTGATATTCTAGGTCGTGGTGCAATAAGGGCAGCCCGGTATATGGCATCAAAGCCCAAAGGATTATACAATATGAAGGATATGCTTAGAGACTCGTTCAATTGACATAACTTCTCAGTTAGGATGTGAATATAATGGCAATCATTGTACAAAAGTACGGAGGCTCCTCCGTTGAATCAATAGGAAAAATTAAGGGAATTGCAGAACAAATCGCAAAACGAAAAAAAGATGGAAATGAAATTGTAGTTGTGGTATCCGCAATGGGAAAAACTACTGACAACCTTGTACACATGGCTTATGATATCACTGTCGATCCTCATAAGCGAGAGCTTGATGTTTTGCTGGCAAGTGGAGAGCAGGTTTCTATGTCCCTCCTGTCTATTGCACTTAATAGCCTGGGGATCGAGGCGGTATCCTACACGGGACAGCAATTGGGCATTAAAACAGAAGGCTCCCATACAAAATCAAGAATATTGGACATAAACGACGAAAAAATACGAAAAGACCATGACAATGGCAAGGTTGTCATAGTCGCCGGATTTCAGGGTGTAAATGAGAATAATGATATCACGACACTGGGAAGAGGCGGTTCAGATACTACTGCAGTTGCACTTGCTGCAAAGCTTCATGCTCAATGCGAAATATACACCGATGTCGACGGTATTTATACAATTGACCCAAGGCTTTACCCAAGAGCCAGAAAGCTTGATGTAATCAGTTATGAAGAAATGCTGGAAATGGCAAGCTCAGGAGCAACTGTAATGCATCCTAGATCTATAGAGCTTGCAGAAAAATACAAGGTTCCTGTACTTTTAGCCCTGAATACGGGTGATATACCAGGCAGCCTCATAAAGGAGATTGGCAATACTATGGAAAACTCGGCAATTACCGGTTTGGCGGTAAACAATGACCAGGCAATAATTACACTTAATGGGGTCCCCCACAATATAAAAGTAGTTGCAGACATATTTCAAAATATAGCAAACAAAGATATTAACATCGATATGATAAGCCAGACCTTCCCTGTCAACAGGCTGGTCAGCATATCCTTTACCCTTCCCAAGGCTGACCTGCGCCAGGCCTTAAAAGTTCTAGATACCTTCAAGGACAAAATATTTACTCTTAGCTATGAGGCATTTGAGAATATTTCAAAGCTTTCGGTGGTAGGACTGGGCATGAACACCCAATCGGGAGTTGCTGCAAAGGTATTTACCCTTCTGGCTGAAAATGACATACCGGTCAGCATTGTTACAACCTCAGAAATCAAGATATCCTATATTATAAACCCGGAGGATCAGCACAAGGCAATAGAGGCAATAGCAAAAGAATTTGATCTTTAGAGTATTTAATGTGATAAAAAAGCTTTCCAAATGGCATGTAGTGCAGTACTAGCATTGCATGCTGTTTTTATATACCTTTGCTTCCAAAACCATGGCCCAGTACCTCTGCGGTATCGCTCACCGCCAAAAAAGCTTCGCTGTCCAAATCATGCACTATTTGTTTAAGCTTGGCCAGCTGTTTCAGGGATATTATACAGTAAATTACCCTTTTCTTGTTGCCGGTATAAGCTCCCTCACCTTCAATATATGTAACACCCCTTCCAAGCTGCTTGAGTATTGCATCAGCAACCTCCTGCTCATGGTCTGTTATTATCATTATTGATTTGCTGTTCCCAAAGCCCTGCTGCATCTTATCCAACACAGTCGAAGCCACATACATGGAAACCAGAGTATACATCGCCGGTTTTAGTCCATAAAACAATGAGGCAAATGTCATAATAATAATATTTATTATTAAGGAGGTCTGTCCCAGATTAATTGAAAGATATTTTTTTACAATGACTGCCACGATATCAATCCCACCCTGTGAAGCTCTGTTTCTGAAAACAATCCCCATACCTATCCCGTTAAGCACTCCCCCATATAAGCAGGATAAGAGGGTATCATCAATATAAACAGCATTCCTCAGGAAGGAAAAAAAATCTATAAAAACAGAAAAAGAAGTCATCCCGATAAGGCTCAGAATTATGAACTCTCTGTCTACATACCTATAACCGGCAATAAATATAGGAATATTGAAAGCAAATATCAACATTCCCGGGTTCAGCCCGAAAACATAATTCAGTATAAGCGCAATGCCACTGACTCCGCCGCTCAATAGCTTATGAGGCATCAAAAATACATTAAAGGATATACCCCCAATGGCACTGCCTGCTATTATCATCAAAAACATAAAAACATACCGGGATCTACTGCTGCCCGATCTCTTTTTATCAGTCATTCTACTCCTCCTCTTAGCAAATCATGATTCAATACCTTCCCTGGCCGGTATTCCGTTTTTGAAATAATGTTTTATCTCTTTCATCTCGGTAACCAGATCTGCAGCCTCTATTATTTCCTTTGGGGCATTTCTCCCGGTCATAATGATCTCCATGCTTTCCGGTTTTTTCTTAAGGAGTTCTAATACCTGTTGAATTTCCAGAAGCTCATTCCCCAATACTCCCAGCAGTTCATCAATTATCAGAACGTCACATTCATTATCTGCAACGACACCCTCAATAAATTGGAATCCCTTATCGATATCCTCCTTCAGTTCTCTTTTTTCCTGTTCTGAAAGAGTCCAAAAAAAACCTCTGTCTCTTTCAAATCTGAATATCCTGAATAATGGATGGAGCTTTTCAATGCTGTGAAGTTCACCGGTGTCTCTGCCCTTCAAAAATTGCACCATATATACCTTAAGTCCTCTGCCGCAGGACCTCAGCCCTTGTCCCAGCGCAGCAGTTGTTTTTCCCTTTCCGTCTCCTGTATATACCTGGATCAGTCCCTTTTTCAGTTTCAAATCCAATCCCCCTTTGTTCTTATAGTCTATAAAACAATTATACCTTTACGGCAGGAATTTTTAAACCCAAAGAAAAAAGCGTCTTGCGACGCGTTTTTGCACTTTCATCCCTTATTCCTCCCCCTGTCCTTCCTCGGCACAATTCCTGTCTGATTCTGCTCCGCATAGCTCCATCTTAGAAATTGACACCTCATATGCTGTTCTTGTTATGATTTCTTCCTCAGAGATTTTTTTCTGATAATTGCGACTTTGGATTCTGCCCCATATCTTAATTCTGTCCCCAATCTCAAGGCTTTCGGAATATCTTGCATTTCTTCCCCATGCTATGCAGGGTATATAGTCTGACTTATTATATGGCCTATTAACTGCCAATAGCATATCGGTAATTTCACGGCCAAAGGGGGTGGTCCTATACACCGGCTTCTTGCATACATATCCGTCTAAATAGATCTGATTCGGGTTTTTAACTTCCTGTTCCATTATTTTTAAATTTCTAGCAAATATAGTGAGTATCAGCTTATTAGTGCCTTCATGGTATTTATTGTATGATCTTAGCTGACCCTCTACAAGCAAATTTGAACCAATATCAACGTTAAACCCTGATATCAGCCTCTCTGAAATTGTTATAGGAAGAATATCAAAAATATCACTCAGCCTTGGTACCTCCAGGTATACCGTATAAAAACCCTCACCATACATTTCATGGCTGAACTCCGGCTTGGAAGTCACCGTCCCATATATGGCAACGTTGTTGCTCTCAATGACTTTATCAGTCATAAGCCCCGCTCCTTTCCCCGTTCTTGCGTATTTCAGGTTTTGCCTACAGTATACATATTCATATGTTTCAAATAATATGAATTATTTTTAACCTAATACGCAAGAAGTCCCTCACCTCTTAGCTTACATCACTAATAAAATGAGGGCGTAGGTGCAGTATGAATTGTTGAGGGATTCCCTAATTTGCAGTGTAATTTACATATGATGGGGCTTTGACAGATTGAATAATACTCTTTGTGCATTGCTTATTTCATCACTTCCCAGCATCACCAGCAAATCATTTTTACAAAGCATCGATAAACCTTTTTCAATAGCATGATGCAACAAATGATAATACCTGAAGGAAATGCAATTATCTTTAAAAATCCTCCTGTAAATTCTTATATTTTTGAGAGGGAGCTCTCCCCCGTGAGAGTTACTGTCCATACAGCTAGTAAGGATCACCTCTTTGCATTTCAGAATACTTGCCCACTCGGCTATCAAACCAGCCTTTTCCCTGTGTAATACACGATTTGCATCCTGTATAACAGAAATTATGAGAACCAGGTTTTCATAACTCAATATCTGTATAGAATCAAAAGCAGAAATATAGTCACAAATCGATGCACAATAGTTATCGATAATTGTAAAATCACCGTCATACACCTTCTGAAAATGCCTGTGAGGTGCTTTATATTCTTCTATCAAACCCTTTATACTCTCAATATCCCTGCCGTAAAAAAGGCCGCAGGTTATAGCAGCCAGTGCATTATATAAATTACTGCTTCCTAATATATTCAGGCGAATCGGAATTTCAAAGGGCTCAATCAACTCACCACTTCTTGTATGAAAGCTTTTTTGAACACAATAATTAAAACATGTGATTTCATTGACGTCTATACTGGATGCAGTAACCACGGCTCTTTTATTCAGCCCGAATGTGAGGGGTTTTATCCCTGTCAAACCGCCTGAAGCCTTCATCTCCTCATATTCATCATAATTAATGATAGCGGTTCCCCCTTTTAACGTACTAAGGTCCAAATTGAAAATTGACCGTCTTTCGCAGCTTTTTCTTAAGGTACTTCCATTCGTAAGGATAGCGCAATCAAGCTCAACCCCAAGGGGAAAAAGGTTCCCGGCATATGTGCCAACATTTATAGGTATAATATCCGTTGATGTTCCATTGCCTCCAGCTTTGCAGAATATGTTCTGAACTAATTCAAACAGCACACTTTTGTCACTTTCTCCAAATACTCCTATAAACTTGGCCCCATAGCCGCAATTTTTGAAAAATCCTTCAAACATCATTTCAGGTATCGCTTTTTGCAGATTTGATGTCACACCGGTTACTCTCGGGCCTTCCATATTTATATCAGCTCCTATAATTGCTCTTGCATACATTGGTAAACATAGGTACTGGATTTATACCCAATAATCATACTTTGTATGATTAGCATACCGCCGCTATTTTATGTATGCGCTGCGGAAAACCCTTACTCTGTACTGCTGTTTTGACCATTGCTTTTATTGCGATTAAATTTACCCCCAAAAATTTTCTGTGGATCAACTTTTTCATCAACATATTTAATAACATCCTCAATCTCGGCTTCAGTCTCATTGAAAAGCTTTGACAGCGACGATGCTCCGGAAAAAAAGGATCCTAAAACCAATGACTTGCGAAGCTGCCTGAAAAAATCATCTCCCATAATAACACCCCCTTAATACATTATATTAAGGGGGTCCCTTTTTTGCAGTATACATTTTTGATTAGCCCAGATTAATCTGTATTATGCTTTACCGACCTTGGGGGCTTTTGACCGAAAAATTGGTACAGATCTGCCCTCATCATGCCATTGTACAGCTTTCTTTTCCTATCAGCTCTCCTTCCAAATAACTTCTCAAATTCTTCGTGAGCAGTTATTATATAAAAGGACCAGGTATCAAGCTTTTTAAATACACTGCCCATTTCCTTGTACAATCTTTCTACGCCTCTAAGGTCTGAGATCCTTTCCCCATAGGGAGGATTTGTTACTATGAATCCGTACTTGTCCTTACTGCTAAAATCTTTCACATCCCTTTGCTGGAAATGAATCCTGTTTTCCAACCCTGCGCGTTTTGCATTGATCCTTGCCAGCTTTAATGCTTCTTCATCTATATCATATCCCTGAATATTCAGTTTGACATCGGTCAGAATAAGGGATCTGGCTTCTTCTTTTACTTTAACCCGGATTTTGCCCGGGATCCAGCGCCAGCTGTCAGAAATAAAGCCTCGATCAAGCCCCGGAGCCATATTCAGCCCCATCATAGCAGCCTCGATTGCAATGGTTCCCGAACCACAGAAAGGGTCTACAAAGGCCCTGTCTGCTTTCCAGGGTGTAAGAAGCACCATCAGGGCAGCAAGGGTCTCTTTTATCGGGGCAGCATTTGACAATTCCCTGTACCCTCTTTTGTGAAGGGCTGTGCCGCTTGTATCAAGATACAGAGATACTTTGTCCTTATTAAGGAATACATGTATGGGATAACGCTCTCCCGTTTCCTGGAACCATTTCAGTTTGTATTTTGACTTCAAGCTTTCTACAACAGCCTTTTTTACAATTGCCTGTATATCCGGCGTGCTAAAAAGTTTTGATTTTATTGATGAAGCCTTTGAAACGGGGAATTCCGCCTCTGCAGGTAGCCACTGATGCCATTGCAGTTTTTTTGTGTTTTCAAACAGCTCTTCAAAGGAAAAGGCCTCAAACTCACCCACCTTTATAAGTACTCTTTCTGCCGTCCGCAGCCACATATTAGACCTGCATATACCTTCAATATCCGCCAGATAGGAAACTCTTCCGTCTTCAACCTTTGATATTTCATAGCCTATACCTTTTATTTCCCTGGATAGTACAGCCTCCACTCCAAAATTACATGGGGCTACAAGTTCAATCCCGGTCATTCTCATCCTCCGTTCCTTGCACGTGCTATTGATATACTTATCTTAGCTGTTTCTGCATTCCTGTATGGTCAATATAGTAGTTCTCTTTATATATAAGTTCAGATATGGGTACTACCTTGTACCCTTCCTTCTGCAGGTTTTCAAGCACTATCGGAAGGGCTTCTGCTGTATATGTCGCATTGTTATGAAAAAGTATAATGGAGCCGTTCTTTACCCTTGAAAGCACCCTTTTGACAATTGCGTCCCTTCCGTAATCCTTATAGTCAAGGGAATCCACATCCCACTGTATTACCTGTATCCCCATTTCTCTTGATGTCGTTATAAGCCTGTTGTTATAGTCTCCGAAAGGAGGGCGAAAAAGGGTAACCCTTTTATTAGTTATCGCTTCAATCTTCTCCGAAGTCTTTGATAATTCTTCTGTTATCTGTTCTTTTGATAACTGAGACATGTGAGGATGTTTTGAGGAGTGATTGCCTATCTCATGGCCCTCCTCGACAATTCTCTTTACCATTTCAGGGTATTTATCCACCCAAAAGCCCACTAAGAAAAATGTTGTTTTTACATCATACTCTTTGAGCACTTTTAGCAGGTTCTCAGTGTAGTCCGCCCCCCAGGCAGCATCAAAAGAAATTGAAACCTTTCTTTCCGCAGTTTCTACGCAATATATTGGAAGTTCCCTGCTGTTATTTCTAAAAACGCTCAGTAACCGGGTACGCCCGGAATAATTAAATATTATTGAAATACATACTACCAATGCAACCAGCATCAAATCTGATTTTTGGCGGTATCTCTTAAAGTCCGGCTTCATAAAGCACCCCCAAAATATATATTCCAATAATAATCTATTCAAATTATTCGCAAGTAGAATACAAAGGCCAATTAATCACTAATCTTCACCTTCATCCTCCGGTAAATCCACAATTTCTGACTTTAGCAGACCTTCCGCCAATTCCAGATCACTCTCAGGCACATATAAATCAATTCCAAAACGGGACATTCCCATGTAAATTCTTAAATAATCCCCACCCTCCTTGTATTTCCGAAACACCGGTATTCCCTCGGATTTGAGAATCGACTCAGCCATAATGGCTTCTTTTTCATCAGCTACGTTCCATACAAAGGCCCAGCCGGTAATATCTTTCTTTTCACCGGACACATGATCACCCCTCTCCCTTTTGCTGCACTCCTTTATTTTCTCTATACAGACAGCTATAGGAGGGCAGTTTATCTGATTAATAAAGTCACATATTAGCACTGAATATTTTCTGCAGTCAATTGTTTTCACATACTTTAATATTGCATCTTTTTCTTCAAAGCCGCTGTCTCCACCGTAATATATTACCATCATGATTATTCCGCCGCACATCAGCAGTTTCATGGATTTTTCCAAGGCTTCAATAGTAGTTTGCGGTTTTGTGCCTATGCTATGGTCTCCTCCCGGAAGGTAGCCTAAATTAAACATCACTGCTTTTATGCCTTCCGGCACATACAGGTCAATATTTTGATGTCCGTCATTAATAAGCTTAACACAGTCTGGAGCCTTCGCCGCCCTGAGCCTGTTCCTTGTATTGTTCAGGGCGCATCCCTGTATGTCAAAGGAATAAACCTTTCCCCTATCTCCTACAAGTCCTGCAAGAAACAGGGTATCATTCCCATTTCCTGCGGTTGCGTCTACCACTATATCTCCCGGCTCTACGACCTTTTGTACAAGCTTATGAGAAATGTCCAATGAATTGCTTAGCAGCATGTTCAATTATCTTCCTCTCTTAGTAGCCATACCTTCCTGAATAATGAAAGGCGTCTTTAATAAGATTTACTCGTCGGTTATCCTCTTCATCAATAATAATTTCTATTACATCAAACCTGCACATATAGTCAAGAAGCCTATTTGCTTGCATATAATACAATGCTGTTTTGATCATTTTTTGCTGTTTTGCCTTGCTTACCGCTTCAGAGGGTGCTCCGTATCTTTCAGTGCTTCTGGTTTTTACCTCAATAAACACCACATTATCTTCCTGTAATGCAACTATATCTACCTCTCCTGCCTTACAGCTAAAATTTCTTTCTATAACCTTATAGCCATGTCCCGAAAGGTATTCGCAGGCCATTCTTTCGCCATAGTCCCCAAGCATTTTGTTATTACTCATTTTTTTCACCTTTTATGCTGTCAATTTTTGAAACAAAAACCAGCACTTCAGCTACAATAGTATAAAGCTCGGGTGGAATCTGCCCTCCTATTTCCAGTTGAAGGAGTGCATCGGTCAATCCGCTATTTTCAAAAACCGGTATATCGTTCTTCTTCGCTGTCTCAATTATTTTTGCGGCAACTACTCCTTTGCCTAAAGCAATTACCTTAGGGGCTTCGTCACCCTTCTCATAGGATAATGCCGCCGCTTTTTTGATTTTATTATCCATATTATACCCTCACATTAGAACGAAGCTACTATCCATATTATACCTTCACACCAAAATGAACTTATTATTAATACTATATCATTACACCAAAATGAACTTATTATTAATACTATACCCTGACATCAAAATGAATCCTGTCAGTAATATACTCACCCATACCTGCTTCTATTGAAAGAAGGTTAAAAGGTTCTTCCAGAAGCATCACCTTAATCGGTGCCAGATTGTAGCCCTTTTCCTCTAAGGCTCCTTTTAGCAAGGCCGCATTCTCTTCAATAATTGCGCCCGCTTTTTTATTCTGAACCTTGAATGTTGCATTTACATTCTTATTCTGAACCCTGATGATGCTTTCTAAATGACCAAGGTTCTCTGGATCCAGAGAGATAACTACTGTGGCGTCCTCCAGATCAATTGTTCTGTTCCGCTTGCCTTTATTAAAAATATATATTTTAGCAGTCGTATTATTGCCATTTATCATTATAGGGATCTGTAAATAATTGATATACTGATTGACACTTCTGATAAAATCGATATTATCCTTAAGGTCAGAAAGGGCATTAATGAGCTCCGGTGATCTATCCCCACTTTTTATAAGGAACTTTTCCAGCTTTTCTCCCAATTCTGCAACATTCTTAAGTAACTCTGTAACATTTTCCCTGTCCTCTGCTTGTCCGGGTTCAAGAAAAACTTTCTTTATGGACTCTCTAATTATTTTGAGTTCCGCATTATCTAAAGCAGGCATCTTATTTTGTAGTTTATTGAGAATTTGAGATATTTCATCACTATCCTTAATATTCCTAATAAGCATTTTCAAATTTTTTGGAGTGACCGCAATGTTCTTGGAAACCAGGTAAGTTAGAGTCTCTAGGTCCGTGTCCTTTATTTCGGAAAATATTTCTGTCAGCCTATCAGAAAACCTCCCGATCCCATCTGCCTTGTCGTTATCTGCTGTCACCCCAAGCTCCTTATTTGCTTCAGCTCTTGCTGCCTCCGGCTCCCTGCTTCCGCCTTTTCCTTTTACCTCTATCTCCTTGCTACCTTCATTTCCTACTGCCTCCTGCTCCCTGCTGCCGCCTTCTACTATTATCGATTTCTCTTGAATTAATGTCTCTTTACTGATTCCGTAATCGGCAGATCCATCTATATTTGCCTTCCCTTCCGGAACCTCCTGCAGGCTAAGGGCTATCTTGTTAAGGATGTCTACCTCGGTGTCGTTAATGTTTAACCCCGACTGTAAAAGCCCGGTCCTCGCCTCACTGCTTCTACTTAAATTGTCGACGCTTTTCTTCAAGCCGATAATATTAAGAATTGATTCTCTATCCGCAGGAAGATTATACTTGAGCAGAAGCTTGACGGCATCGGCATTTCCTTTGTTAACAGGCAGGCTTATCTGTCTGAGTAATTCGTTAATTTTAACTTCAGACTCAATACTAAAGCCTTCTCCTTTGAACTCCGCATAGACTTTCCCATCGGCTATGCTACTTACTATCAGTTCAATAAAAGCACCTTTGGATATATCGGCATTTCCCTTAAGCAGGGCAGTAAAAATCCGTCCATCCGGTGTTTTTACTGCAATACTGTTGTTCAGGATTTCCAGCACCCTTCCTCTCAGGGTGTCTCCGACTCTTAGGTTTTTTAGCAATTCAACGAGTTCCGGCTTGATAGATGCCAAATCTGAAGTATCTATTTTCACTTTTATCACCCCTGAAATTTTCCTGTAAAAGACTTTCTATGTACCGGCAAAAGCCCATATTTCCTGATGCATTCCATATGCTCCTTTGTCCCATACCCTTTATGCCTGCTAAATGAAAATTGAGGGTATATATCATCATAGGAAGACACTATTTTATCTCTTTCCACCTTTGCTATTATTGATGCGGCTGCTATTGAAATGCTGAGGCTGTCTCCCTTTGCAATGCCCTTTTGAGGTATGTCTATGTTCTTCAATGTCAAGGCATCGATTAGGATGTATTCAGGCCTTTGGGACAGTCCCTCCACAGCCTTTTCCATTGCAATATAGGTAGCCTCGAGAATATTGACCTCATCAATAGTTTTCTCATCAACAATTCCAATGCTCCAACACAGAGCTCTGGACTTTATCTCTCCACACAGATATTCTCTTTTTTGTTCCGAGATTTTTTTGGAGTCATTGACCCCAGGTATGAGTACACCTTCCCCAAGGATAACAGCTGCTGCGACGACAGGCCCTGCAAGGGGGCCCCTTCCAACCTCATCGATCCCCGCAACCAATTTAAAACCCTTCTCATAGCATTTGCGCTCATATTCTGCCATTTTGAAGAGTCTTTCCTTTTCTTTCTCGTCATATTTAATTATTATACTCATATATATTCATTCTCCTTATATATATATCGGAATATTCCCGTAAAAAAAATCATACATTAATACCCATGTCCTTGGGAGACTCTAAAGATATCTTACCAATTTTTCCGCTTCGGAACTCATTCAGCAGCATCATCGAAGTCCTAAGTGTATCAATCCCGCCTCCCGATATTATACAGCTCCTTTTTCCTCCGATCATTTCCAGGAGTTCCTCGGGAGCCATATTCTGCCTTATTTCCTCTATCCCGTATCTGGCCTTTAGTTTTTCCGGAAACTTATTGGCAAGTACAGATAGTAATTCCTGGGACAGTGAACATACATCCAATACCTCATCCTTTATTGCTCCAGTAAATGCCAGGTTTAATGCTGCCGTTTTGTCCTCAAATTTTGGCCACAGAATTCCCGGTGTATCCAGAAGCTCAAGCTCAGGGCTTACCTTTATCCATTGCTTAACTTTTGTGACCCCTGGGTTTGCCCCTGTTTGGGCTATGCTTCTTCCTGCAAGCTTATTAATGAAAGTAGATTTCCCAACATTGGGAATACCAATAATTAATGCTCTGACAGTCTTAGTCCGGAGCCCCTTACTTTTTAATCTATCCAGCTTCTCTTTCATAAGCTGGCCTGAAGCAGACAATATTTCCTTTAGTCCGCTGCCTCTTACAGAATCCACTAATACTGCCTTTGCGCCCCCGCAGTCAAAATAATCGACCCAGCTCTTGTTTATTGAGGTATCTGCCAGATCGCTTTTGTTCAGTGCAATTATTCTTTTTTTATTCCCGACGATGCTATCTACTTCAGGGTTTCTGCTGCTTATGGGTATTCTTGCATCCAAAAGCTCTATTACGATGTCTATCAGCTTTAGATCCTCCGTAATTTTTCTCCTGGCCTTGGCCATATGACCTGGATACCACTGAATATCCATAAATACCACCTCCTCGAGTTTACCGCATTTGTTACCCTTGCGCCTTTTCCGAAAAGAGTTGCATACTCCTATAGGATGAAAAAAGGGCCTAATAAGCCCCTTTTATCTAATCTCTTTAATTTTAGCTCTCTTACCAACTCTGCCTCTTAAGTAGTTTATCTTTGCTCTTCTGACCTTGCCTCGTCTGACTATCTCTATTCTGTCTACTCTGGGTGAATGCAACGGGAACGTTCTCTCTACACCTACTCCATAAGAAATTCTTCTCACGGTAAATGTTTCGGACAGTCCGCCTCCCTGTCTTTTCATAACCACACCCTCGTATACCTGAATTCTCTCCCTGCTGCCTTCAACAACCTTAACGTACACCTTTACAGTATCCCCGGGTCCAAAAACAGGAATATCACTTCTAAGCTGTTCGCTTTCTATAACCTTTATCAAATCCATAACAATGTCCCTCCTTCCGCCATAGACGTTCATGTGCGCATTTTTCTACAGGGCTGCATTTGCAGCTTATCTCAGCGACAGCGGAACGCCCGTAATAACGTTAAAAGTATATCACATGATGAACTACGATGCAACATTTATAAAAATAATTACTTCAATGGTCTCATTTGCTTTGACCTCTCGCCTTTTTTATATTGTGTTTTATGTCGTCCAAAAACCTCATGTCCTCTTCCGATAGATCAGCCTGTGAAAAAAGCTCGGGCCTCTTCTCGAAGGTTTTCTTCAATGATTGATATCTTCTCCATTTTTCTATATTCTTATGATGGCCTGAAAGCAGTACCTCCGGCACCTCCATATCTTTGAATACAGCCGGCCTTGTATACTGTGGGAACTCCAAAAGTCCTTCGCTGAATGATTCAACTAAATAGGAGTCACCATCCTTAAGCACTCCGGGAATAAGCCTGCAGGTCGCATCCACCACTGCCATAGCAGCAATTTCTCCTCCCGTAAGCACAAAATCCCCAATGGAAATCTCTTCATCCACGAGAGCTTCAGTCACCCTTTCATCTATTCCCTCATAGTGACCACAAATAATCATGAGACTCTCATAGGCACTAAGCTCTTTAGCCTTTGCCTGGTCAAAGGTTCTGCCCCGGGGGCTCATCAGAATTGTATGGGGTTTTGTTGACAAATCTGCTGTTGCGGCTTCTGCTGCGGAGAAGATCGGCTGACACTGCATCAGCATTCCCAAGCCTCCCCCGTATGGATAGTCATCAACCTTTCTATGCTTGTTCTCTGAATAATCCCTTATATTATGAAATCTCAGATCCACAAGATGCCTTTCAGAGGCCCTTCCGATGATGCTTTCCCCAAGTACTGTCTCAAACATTTCGGGAAAGAGGGTCAATATATCTATCCTCATCTAAATCAAACCTTCCGGCAATTTCACCATCATATTTTTGTTCTCCAAATCTATTATCCTGACTACGTCCTTCAAAGCAGGTATCAGTATGTCCTTCCCCCCTGTATGAACCACATATACGTCATTGCTGCCGGTTTGCAGCACATCCTTAATTGTACCCAGAAGCATCCCGTTTTCATTAAACACTTCAAGATCTATCAAATCACAAATAAAATATGAATCCTTAGGAAGCTTGACTGCCGACTCCCTGTCAATCTTTACATATAAATTCTTAAGGCTGTTGGCCTCTTTTTCGGTGTTGATCCCCTCAAGCTTAATTACAACAATACTGCTCAAAAGCTTTATGTTTTCCACCCGGTACTTGACCAGTCCGGAGCATTCTTCCACATAAACCTCTTTTAGCTTTTTGAATCTTCTTATGTCATCTGTAAGGGGATAAACCTTCATTTCCCCGCTGTATCCGTGGGTGCTTATTATTTGTCCAATACTCAGGTATTTCAGCATGCGATCTACTCCCGTATGTTTTTCCCAACCCCTTGCAGAAGCGCAAGGGTGCAAATTCAATGAGCCCTTGGCAAGCTGTACACCAAAATGCGGGCACTTCAGTGTCTTCCTTGCGCATTTTGTGTGCATTGCACTGCAAGCATTCAGTGAAATAATTGGATAAAAGGCCGTTTTAATGATCAAAACGGCCCCTTAAATTCATTTCGTCAACTGCTATATTATTTCTACTATAACTCTTTTGTCCAATCTTATCGAGCCTGACTTTACAACGGTTCTGATTGCCCTGGCAATCCTGCCGTTCTTGCCTATTACCTTTCCCATGTCTTCAGGAGCTACCTTGAGCTCCAGAACTATTGTTCTGTCATTTTCAGTCTCTTTTACCACTACCATCTCCGGGTAGTCTACAAGGGCTTTTGCAATTACTTCAACCAGCTCTTTCAAATGCAACACTCCTAACGGATATTTGCTTTTTTTTTAAGCCTTGATTGTCTCAACCTTTTTCAAAAGTGATTTGACTGTGTCCGACAGCTGTGCCCCGTTATCAACCCACTTCTTTACCTTCTCAGTATCTATTTTAATTTCAACCGGATCGGAAATTGGATTGTAATACCCTATTTCTTCAATGAACTTGCCGTCCCTTGGAGATCTTGAATCAGCAACTACCACTCTATAGAAGGGGGCTTTTTTGGCACCCATCCTCTTTAACCTGATCTTAACCGACATTTATTTCACCTCCTAACAAAATTATGATATTATCTAAAGAACGGCATTTTCATTTTGCCCTTCTTCATATCTTTCTCCATTCCTGCAAATTGTTTCATCATTTTTTTTGATTGCTCGAAGTTCTTCATGACCCTGTTAACATCCTGTATACTGGTCCCACTTCCTGCGGCGATTCTTTTTCTTCTGCTACCGTTTATTATATCCGGGCTTTGCCTTTCCCTTCCGGTCATTGACCTTATAATAGCCTCCACTTTAACAAGCTCTTTGTCATCTATCTCCATACCTTTAAGCTTGCCGGAGTTCATACCCGGTATCATTTCCATTATTGAGCTTAGAGGACCCATTTTTTTCATTTGTTGAAGCTGATCAAGAAAATCATCGAATGTAAACTGCTGGTTTCTGATCCTTTTTTCCAGCTCAAATGCTTTTTGCTCATCAAATGCAGATTGAGCTTTTTCTATGAGGCTTAGTACATCTCCCATTCCAAGTATCCTGGAAGCCATTCTGTCAGGATGAAAAGGCTCCAGGTCCGCAAGCTTCTCCCCCATACCCGCAAACTTGATGGGTTTGCCGGTAACAGCCCTTACAGATAAAGCAGCACCGCCCCTCGTATCCCCATCCAGCTTTGTCAGGATCACACCGTCTATTCCAAGCTTGTCATTAAAGCTCTCCGCAACATTGACCGCATCCTGTTCCTTGTACTCGACGTCCTTGTAACCCGGAAGATCGGCGGGCCTGAGTGCATTCGC
>CAYURW010000049.1:0-19389 GCA_964447145.1 uncultured Clostridiaceae bacterium | reverse complement strand
GGGCAGATCGGTATGGGCTTTCTGGCGCGATTTCTGTAAGATTCTTTCTACCAATTTATTATTCCATGCAATAGGAAATATTGTTCATCAAGTTATTATTCTATGCAATGAAAAATTTTGTTCGTCAAGTTATTATTCCATGAACCCTATAGATTTATTTTGCCCTTTCCTCTTATACATTTTAGGATAGACAGCTGTATACTGGCGCATTCTATATAGCGTTTTGAAGACTATTGCCTATGGGTTGTACAAAATTATAATTAAGGGACTGAATTCCATATCCCATAGCTTGTCCGCTGTTTACCCTCAAATAATCCACTTGTGGTTAAGTGGATTATTTAGCAGTGTCTGTTTTTCTATTCATAAAAATTGACAAAAGCCGGAATGCTGATATAGGTATCGGCGCCCAAACCCTCAGTGTCTGCGATTATTTTGCCATTTACGAATAATTTGACCTTTGAAATTTCAGGAAACTCTTTCATGGTAAGGGCAGTTGCCTTTATCATTATATTCTCCGCTGTCTTGTCTCCCTGTTTTGCCAATATCTGTTCGGAAAAATTTATGTAAGCCGTGCCGCCATTGACCTGCACCCCCAGCAACTGTGTCCCCTCCGGGAAAGGATTGCTAAGGCTGCTTCCGGTATCAGGGCCTTTAAGCAGTGCATCTACAGCTGCTTCAGCAGAGTTGCTGAAACCCGAAACCAGTTTTGTTATGGGCACAAAATAAGAATACTGTCCGCTTCCCTTTTTATGATAGTATACCACAACCTTGGAGAGCTTTTCACCTAAATTTTCAACAGGCTCCAGATTTATCTCCGTCCTCTTCATACCACTCTCCACTTCTGTCCCCTTAGGCATTTTTATAAGCTTTTTGCCATCGACTCTGATCTCCACGGATTTAATATTCGGAAATTCAGTAAGAGTATATACTACCGCTTTTACCCCTGATGCTTCCGCCTCTATGCAGTCAAAATTTAGTATTTCCTTTGAGAAATCCACTATTGCCAAACCGTTTTCCTTGATGGTCGCTCCCTTTATTGCAGTGCCCTCGGGCAGTACGGGCATAAGCCCCGCCGCTTCCAAGTCCTGCGCTGTTTCTTCACTATAGATAAGCGCCGTCAATGCTGCTTTGGCCACCCCGAGATCGCCCTTAGGCATATACCTCATTACAGGTACAAGCAGGTTTTCCTTGTCTTTGTAGTAGAGTACCGTTGCCCTGCTGTTCTCCGGCTGGGAAGGATTCATCTCGCCCATATTCCGGGCCTCCTCCTGATCCTGGTCTGTGTTAACCTCTATTATTTCGGTCTTTTTATTAAAAAAGTCCCGCAGGGAAGTAAGCGGGTTGCTGCAGCCCGTAATAATTAATATGCAGCTGATGCATAGAGTTAATAATAGTATGAGCCTTCTCTTCATCCATTTCACCCCCATTTTTAATCAATATATTATATTAATAATATGGGGGCTATATTCATGATTTGTACGGCTTGAACCAAGACAAAAATAAGCCGGGGCCCTTTCCATCCGCCTTGTCATCTTATTAGATAAACAGCTTATTGTGAAAAAAGCCCCGGCTTATATTTAAACTTCAATTACATTGGTGCTGCATATATTGCATTGACGTCTATTTCAAGATTGATCTGCTCAATTTCCTGATAATACCTTACTATTGATGCCGCCAAAGCTCTGGCTGCCATTTCCCTGTATTCGTCCTTCCTTATCTCCGCAAAATCTTCAGAGTTTGTCATAAACCCAAGCTCTGCAAGTATCGCCGGCATCTTTGTCTTATTGAGTACATGGAGTCCCGGCCTTGGTGTTATTCCTCTGGAAGTTCTTCTTAAGGCATCCATTACCTCATTATGGAACAGAGTCGCCATTTTTTTATTGTCATAAGGATATTCCTCAGTAATCTCGTTTGGATAGTAAAGGGTTTCTATCCCTTTAGCGCTGCTCATAAAAGCGTTAAAATGTATGCTCATGAAGAAATCCGCATAGCTGCTGTTTGCCAGGCCTGACCTGCTGGCAAGGTCCACATACGAATCATCGCTCCTGGTCATTATTGTATTGAATCCCAGGTCTTTCAATATCCTGTTAAGCCTTTTGGCAACATCCAGATTAAGGTCCTTTTCATGGGTCTTCTTGTCTATGGCAATAGCCCCGGGGTCTTTTCCCCCGTGCCCTGCATCGATTACTACAGTAAGCTGGTTTGCCTTATCTGCATTATACTTGAATTTAACCCCTACAAGCTTTGTAACTGCCGGGGAAAGAAGTTCATATTTTACTGAAGGCTTCATTTTGAAGGAAGCCGTCGTATATACCTTCTGTCCGTAGGTTTCCTTGGATATTGTAACGGTTTCCATGACATTGTCGTGTATATCGTATACTTTCTGTTCGCAGTCAATATCCTTTGGAAGCATTATTTTAAGCACTCTGTTTACTTTGTCGATGACCGGCTGATACTCGACCTCAGTGCCTGGACTCAAGCTTACAAAAGCAGAGTTGTAATATTTCTTATAGTCGAAAAATGAGAAGGGTCTGTCGGATACATACACCTTTGTCAAGCTTCCGCTGGTATTGACATCGTAATACATTCCCGGCTCCAGATCAAGGACAACCCGCGCAACTCCTACGTCTGATTGGCCTGTCCTTACTGTTTTTACATAAGGGGTATTAGCCTCAAAGGTCTGAGCCTGCTCACTCAGCACCGATTTTCTTATATCTACTACCAGCCTGTCAGGATCCTCCAATTGAAAAACATTGGTATCCATTTCCTGGCTTCCCCTAACCATAAGCACATCTCTTCCCTCTTCTTTTATGTAACTAAAGGGATTAATAATGTTTGCATATATAAGAGATATCATTTTTTTATCATTGGATTGAACTAATTTGCAGGTTTTTTGATCCTCCAGGTCTATTACAACCCTTACAACATTGGGTGACTTGCTGAACTGCGCCACCCTGACCCTGATCACACCGCCCTTGCCTATCTCCTTACTTTCAAACTCCGTATTTAGTGTGGAATTCTCTATGTCTACTACCATCCTTTCCGGGTTCACGATTGTAAAGCTCTTGTATTTGACCGGGTTGTCAGAGACTATATTAAGCTGTGGGAAACCTCCGCTGTCGTCATATATCACATCCTCGACCTTTGCCGGTTTGTAGTCTATTTTTTCTTCAGCAGCGACCACAGGAGGTTTTTTCTTGTCTATATTTACTATATTTTTCGCCTTATCATAAGATGTTTCGTATCCAAAGTTGTCCTTAATAAAGCTCAAAGGGACATACAGCCGCGAATTGTACATTATCGGGGCCTTGTCAAGCTTTACGTTCTTTCCGTTTACCACACCGGAGCCGTAACCTATTGTGACCTTGGCTGAGCTATCTCCCGATTTCATTTCCATTGTCTGCGGAACGGGGTACCAGCTGACTTTGTAGCCCAGGCCCTCTCCAACAGCCCTTAAAGGTACGAATACAGCATCGTTTTTTACCACGGCAAAATCGGCGGCGCTTACCTTTTTGCCAAAAACATAAACCCCCTTGCCCTGGGTGCTGCCGTTATCGGAAGCCGCTGCCTTCTTGCTTATTGTAATAACATTCTTTGTCTTGTCATATGTAGTGCTGTAATTGAAATACTTTTGAACAAAAGTAAGAGGAAAATATGATCTGTCCTTATACATAATAGGAGCAGCATCCAGAGTCACCTTCTTGCCGTCTGCATAAGCTGTTTTACTGCCTACTGTGACTTTAAGGGTCTGCCCCGAAGATTTAAGCTCCATAGTGCTGGTCTTGGCATTCCAGGTGCATTTATAGCTCAGTGCCTCGCCAACTGCCCTTATAGGCAGGAATATTCTATTATTTTTCAAAATCGGGGCGCTTGCTGCGGCAACCTTTTTCCCCAGTATCTGCATTGACAGCGGAGGTGTTTTTGCATTGTTTGTTTGTGCGAATACAGTGTCTGCAATACCGGTAAATAAAAGGCAGACCACAATAAATACTGCTACTTTTTTCATGTAATTCCTCCTATCAATTATTTCTGCTATATATTATATATTTCGACCGTATTCCCTAAATTCCTTTGCTTAAATATTATGTTTATATTACCACAATATTTCATTTATGTTTCAGAAACCCTCAAAATACTTGCTTCTTCGACAATTATGGCATCAATGCTTTGCTGGCATATTCCTGTTTCCGGTTGCAGGGAAAGCGGCTCCCAAGAAAAAAAAGATACGATATCTCGTACCTTTCGACGTAGTTTTACATTTTTTTGTTCCGGCACTTATGCCTTGTAAATTTCATCCGTGTCTGGAGGAGCCAAAGGATATGTTTCTCCGTTTTTGATTATATTTCTCCCCTTCCCGATTACCTTTCCAATTATTGCAGAAGGAATACCTTTTTTTGCAAGTATCTCTACCAGACGAGCCCCGTCCTTTGCAGTGATCAGCATTGAACCGCTGGAAATCAGCCTGTAGGGGTCTATCCCGTAAATATCACTTATTTTCCTTGTGATCTCTTTTATAGGTATATCATCAATATATATGTCTATGCCCTTCCCCGAGCTTTCCGCAATTTCCCAGGCAGCCCCGAGTATTCCTCCTTCGGTCACATCGTGCATGCTGCTTGCTCCGAATTCTCCTGCGGCAGCCCCTTCCTCCACCACGCTTATATGCTCAATAAATGCCTTGGCGGACTCTATCTCCTCTGAAGTCAACCTTCCCCTAAGCTCCTCTTCTTTATCCGAAGCTATAATTGATGTACCTTCCAACCCCGCCCACTTTGTCATTATCACATCATCCCCCGCCTTGGCCCCGGAGGACTTTACTATTCTTTCCTTCGGCACCTTCCCCAAAGCAGTTGTGGATATGACTATCCTGTTTACTGCAGAGGTGACTTCTGTATGCCCTCCTATTATCTCGACCCCCAGAGCGGCCGCTGCATCTCCTGCCTCTTCCATTACTCTTCTCAGGTCTTCCTCACAGGCTGAGGGGGGCGCCAGAATAGTGACCAATATCCCAAGGGGCCTTACCCCGCTGCTGGCAATATCGTTGCAGGATATGTGTATTGCAAGGGCCCCTGCGCCCTTGGAAGCTGCAGTGATGGGATCCGTGGACAGTACGCATGCATGACTGCCGAAATCCACGGCGGCACAGTCTTCGCCTATTTCCGGTCGAAGTATAACCTCCGGTCTCCGCACCTTAATATTGCTGAATACCATGCTTTTTAAAAGCTCCGGCGGAATTTTTCCTTCTTTCATATGAAGCACCTCGTTTTGCGCTAATACTCTAATGACAATTATATCACAATTTTTGCCCCCGCAATACAACTGGCGTTGATGGCCTATGGGAGTAAGTATATATAAGTATATGTATCTGGTTTTATCCGGCTTACTTATTGCATAGATATATATATCACGGTCATTTCCGACTATTTTGGGGTGGTGTTTTGATGAACTTTGAATTTTTATATCCTGACATAATCAAGCAGTGCAATACAATGGTGTTCCTCAACGTAATATCCTACTGCCTGCTTTCGGGCTGTGGAAACATAGAAATGCCCAATGAGCAGGAACTGGACCGGATTTATAAGCTGCTAAAAGGGACAAACAGCAAAGTCATACCAAAAAACATAACCTTCATGTCTTCTCTTTACAAAAAATGCACCCCCGAATATGCGGCTGTTCCCGGTTCTCCCTATGATTTTGAATGTTTTCGCTGGGTAAGCAAAAAAACGAAAAAAAACATAGAACCTGACGTTCTTTCCCATTCAATCAATTCCATGGCTGCCCTCGTCCCTCTTTTACTAAAGGGAGAAATCCCGGCAGATAATAAGGAGTTTATCGCTTATTGCCTTGGAATGAGCTGTATCAAGCAAGCAGATTTCCTTATGGACCATCTCAAATTGGGGGATTTTTACTATGGAGGAGAGGATACGGGAGATAATGCCTATTCTGAGCACAGAATAATGCTGAAAAATGAGAATCCGGACCTAAGGACCCAATTTTTTGTTGTCGAGGCCCTGGCAGCAATATCAAGCCTGCCTGAGCAAAGCTACACATATCCGAAGGGGTTCATGGCAAAACTGGAGGAATGCCTGAGGGTGATGTCCCTTATATGTGAGAATGTAGTTGAAAACATTAATGACATCAGCTCCAGGGATCTATCAGCAATCTGCCTGAGCCTGCTTTATACCTTGAGGCATTCCACATCGCATAAAGTAACGATATGCCGTGCCGTAAATATGATAGGTCTTGAGCTTTGCGAACGCCTGGCACATACCGGGGACATCTGCAGGAACATATCAAATGGGGATTTTAGTTCCTTTGTTACACTGTGCAATTCCATGAGCTGCTTGATCCTGCTCCACGAAATCAACGGTATGGATAAATATGAACCCTCATATATGAAGCTTTATGACCGGATTGACTCCTATTGGGACAAAGAAAGCGGATTCTTTATCACTTCAAGCAAAAGCAAGCAAAAATACAGCTTCAAGGACATCTCAATTCTGTTTCTTGCCCTTAGGACATTCCGAAGCTGCCTTACGGATTCGGACCTGTTTATCCACGTGGACAGACAATTATCCTCCTTTTACAATGCAGCCTTCATTTGCAGCAAGATATTTAACAACCAGTTTTACCCCATAATGCAAGATAATAGACTGGCCCTTCACAATCTGGGTTCTTCGGAGAAAAATATGGCCCCCGTTTTTTGGGAGTGCTTTGAAACCAAGACCGGAAAGAAAAAATATTACTGCAAGCCTGGAGCATTCTCGGCAGTGGAAATACTGTCGGGCTGCAGATATTTGCTATATTGAGATTCCGTATGGGGATTCCCGCAAACGAAGCATTCTTGCCATTCGAAAAAACCCATTATGCTATGGTCTGATACTATATGAAGACATTCTATGTTTTCGGGAGGGATGGTATGCATTATAAGCACTTCTGCGTCATATCCCTCCCTTTTATCATATCTTTTGTCCAGATTGACGTTATAGCTTAAGGAGTTGTTCCAGTATTTCCTGACAAACTCCCTCCCTTTGGTCTCCATGTATTCTTTTGTCCGCCCGAATCCCTCCATCTCCTGTAAAATGAAAGGTTCGTAAACAAAATTGGCCAGGTTCTCATTGCATATCCAGCATCGGTCCGGATATACCTTTATCTTGAGAATTGCACTATGGGAATGCCATTTGTGCCCCTCCCCAAATCCAATGCTTGCAAATACAGCTCTTTTTCTCTCCACCCAGTCCGGTATATGCTCGGGCCTGTATGTATCAAAAAACCCATGAAAACCGCTGTATTTTCCGGTATAGGTTTTTTTGCCGTCATACCTGATTCCATATCTTAGGGTGTTCCTTAGGTCCGTTATACTTATTACATGATAAACAAAGCCCTGTTCTGCATAATCCTCAAATGTCATTATACCGCTCTCCCATTGATTTACTGCAGTAATACATTTTAGGATAAACATCAGCTAATAATATTTTGATATCCTAAAATGTTTTCTTGATTCATAGAATACCCATAAGTTTATATTCTATTTTTAATTAGCTGTTTACTAACGTATTCTATATAATTTTACCTATAAGGATAAAATTATAGCACTGAGGCGGTCTGCTGCACTTTAACTTATGCAAAACCTATTAAGCGTAAAGGTTAAAAAACCTTGCGGCATATGGTACAGTACCGCAAGGTTTTTTTACTAAATTATATGGCATGCCGCAAAATGCTTCTCCGCCTTTGCTTCAAGCCTGGGAGTCTCCCTCCGGCATATATCCTTTGCATATTGGCATCTTTCAACGAACCTGCACCCTTCCTTCGGATTTATGGGGCTCGGCACATCTCCCTCAAGCATAATCCTTTTCCTGTTTTGCTGAATTTCGGGATCCGGTATGGGAATAGCCGAGAGCAAAGCCTTGGTGTATGGGTGAAGCGGATTCGAATACAGCTCGTTAGATTCTGCAAGCTCCATAATATGTCCCAGGTACATAACTCCGACCCTGTCGGAAATGTATCTAACCATTGACAAATCGTGGGCAATGAACATATAAGTAAGGCCCAGCTCATCCTGCAGCCTTTTTAGAAGATTTACGACCTGTGCCTGTATGGATACGTCCAATGCGGAGATAGGCTCATCGCAAACAATAAATTTAGGGTTCAATGCCAATGCCCTTGCAATGCCGACTCTCTGCCTCTGTCCCCCGGAGAATTCATGGGGGAAACGCATTGCATGCTCTTCGTTCAACCCCACCAATCTCAAAAGCTCAATAACCCTATCTGAACGTTCTTCCCTGCTTTTGCAGATATGGTGTATATCAAGAGGTTCCGCCACAATGTCTTCCACTGTCATTCTCGGGTTAAGGGAAGCATAGGGATCCTGGAAAATCATCTGGAAATTGCGCCTTACCCCCTGCATTTCCCTGTCCGAAAGCTTGTAAATATTCTGGTTGTTAAATATGAGCTCTCCCTCCGTCGGTTCATACAACCTGACAATGGTCCTTCCCGCTGTTGATTTGCCGCAGCCGGACTCTCCGACCAATCCAAAGGTTTCCTGCGGATATATATCAAAGCTGATGCCATCTACCGCCTTAAGCTTGCCGCCCTTGACGTCAAAATATTTCTTAATATTTTTTGCAGAAATTAGAGGTTCTGTCATCGTACTTCACTCCTATCCGCTGAATTTATCCTTTGAGCCATCGGATGGTTCAACCAGCAACGGCTTTGATGGGTAGCGCTGTGCCCGCTCAGCTCCGGCAGTTGATCCTTGCAAATTTTCAGGGCCTCGGTGCAGCGATCATAAAATGAGCAGCCCTTTGGAGGCACATAAAGATCCGGCGGTGTGCCGTCTATTGAATAAAGAGGCTCTTCCCTGCTCATATCCAGGCGCGGTACGGAAGCCAGAAGCTTTCTTGTGTAGGGATGCATGGGCGATGCATATATTTCCCTTTTCAAACCCACCTCCAATATTTGCCCCGCATACATTACCACGACCCTGTCGCTTACATCAGCCACTATACCCAGATCATGTGTGATCAGAATTATTGACATTCCCAACTGCTCCTGCAGTTTTTTCATCAATTCAAGTATTTGAGCCTGAACTGTAACGTCCAGGGCAGTTGTAGGTTCATCGGCAATAAGCAGCTGAGGATTGCATACCATTGCAAGAGCTATCATGACCCTTTGGCGCATACCTCCTGAAAATTCGTGAGGGTATTGATAGATCCTTTTTTCGGGCTGGGGAACTGCTACCAGATCCAGCATTTCGATTGCCTTCTTTATTGATTCCCCCCTGCTCATATTCCTGTGCTTTACCAGGCCCTCAACTATCTGCCTGCCTATTTTCATTGTCGGATTCAAAGATGTCATGGGGTCCTGAAAGACCATGGATATTTTATTTCCCCTTATCCCCTGCATCTCTCTTTCCGTTTTATTTAAAAGATTTTCACCGTTAAATAATATTTCCCCACCCTTAAAGAATGCCGGGGGCATTGGTAAAAGCTGCATAATGCCGCTGGCTGTAACAGACTTCCCGCAGCCTGATTCCCCTACTATAGCGACAGTTTCTTTCTTCCCTATATCAAAAGAAATACCCCGGACAGCTTCAACTTCTCCAAAAAAAGTTTGAAATGATATTCTTAAATCTTTGACTTCTAATACTTTTTCCATATTTTCACCTCTCCCTATTTCCGCAGCCTTGGGTCGGTAGCGTCACGGAAACCGTCTCCCAGTACATTGAAAGCAAACATGATAAGAGAAATAAATAATGCCGGGATAAATATCTGGTACGTGTACCCTACTGCAAGACCCGCCAACCCATCATTTGCCAGGGTTCCCAGACTGGACTTAGGTGCTTGAAGACCGAGGCCCAGGAATCCCAAAGTAGCTTCTGCAAAAATAGCCCTGGGAATTGTCAGAGTGATGTTGACTAATATCGGTCCAAGAGCATTGGGTATAATGTGCTTCCGCAAAATCCAGTTTTTGTCGGCTCCAAGGGACTCTGACGCCAAAGCATATTCGCTTTCCTTCAACTGAAGTACTTGTCCCCGAACCAATATGGCCATGGGTACCCAATCTGTTAAAGACAGTGAAAAAATGAGAACAAACATTGAGCTCCCCTGCCCCGCCTGTGTGAATACAACGGATATAAGAATAACGACCAGCATGTAAGGAATGCTGTATATTACCTCTGCTATACGCATCATTATTGAGTCTATCCTTCTGGAAGTAATGCCTGCAATACCTCCATATAAAACTCCAATAGAAAAATCAATGAATGCCGCTGCGACTCCAATAAACAATGAATACCTTACTCCATACCAAACCCTCGTAAACAGGTCCCTTCCCAAAATATCAGAACCGAACCAATATTCGCTGTTGGGATGAAGGTTGATTTTACTGTAATCCTGCTCGAAATACTGAAATCCGCTCAGGTGGACACCAACAAAGGACATTACTGAAAAAAAGCATATCAGAACCAGTCCCACCATTGCCAATTTATTCATTTTCAGCCTTCGCCATACATCCGGCCAATATTTTATGCTGGGACGACGGATTTTCTCGGCATTTCTATCTTCTCTTGAAGCGGTCTTAAATAAATCCGGTGAATAATCGAATTCCGTCTTCATCATCGTCCCTCCTTTGTAAGCTTGATTCTCGGGTCGATCAACGTATAGGTAACATCAACAACCAGCAATATCGTAATCAGAACAATAGAGTAAAAAATCGTAGTCCCCATAATTAGAGGATAATCCCTGTTGCTTATGGATAGGATCAGGAATTTTCCAAGGCCGGGAATACCGAATATCCTTTCAATAACAAAGCTTCCTATTAAAAGATTTGTTGAAATTGTACCAAGCATGGAAACAACGGGCAGTATCGCATTTCTGACCGCATGCTTTAAAACTACAGCAGCTTTGGTTATCCCTTTTGATTTTGCGGTTTTTATATAATCCTGACCAAGAACCTCCAGCATGCTTGAGCGCATAAACCTTGCAAGCTGTGCCAAAGGCATAAAGGCCAATGCAAAGGACGGTAAAATAGTATGGTTAAAGGTGCCCCATCCGCCGATAGGAAGCCAGCTTATGTTTCTCGCCAGATACTGTATAAAAAATGTTCCCATAATAAAGCTTGGTACAGATATTCCGAGAATCGCAACTATCATTGAAAAATAGTCCGGCCATTTGTTCTGGTTCAATGCGGCAATTGCCCCCAGGGCGGGTCCGAAAATAACCGCTATCAGCAAGGCCTCCAGGCCTATAACAGCAGATACAGGAAAACCCCTCCTTATCATATCGTTTACAGTTTCGACCCTGGATTTCATGGAATCTCCAAAATCGCCCCTTACTATTCTTCCAAGATAAATAAAATATTGCTCGCTCAAAGGCTTATCCAGGCCGTATTTCTTAAGAAGGTTCTGATATACTACCTTTGGCATTTTTGACTCTGTTCTGAATGGATTTCCGGGAACAGAATGCATTAGTATAAAGGTTGTAGTGATAACTACCCAAATTGTCACAATGGATAACAAAATCCTTTTTAACAGGTATTTTCTCATTTTTTACCTCCTTCGCTGTTAATTGAAAAGAAAACCGGGGGCTATGCTTTATAGCCCGCCGATCTTCTTTTACAGGCCCAATGATTTATTTGTTTATATCAGCGTATATAAGGAATGGATACCTGTTAAGAGGCTTGAATACGCCGGTCACATAAGGCTTCTGAACATATGGATTTGTATAGAAATATATGGGAACTACCGGTACGTCATTCATCAGCATTTGTTCGCATTTGCGCATATTTGCCATACGAACTTTCTGGTCAACTGTATTCTTTGCTTCTTCAACGAGCTTGTCGTATGCCGGATTGTTGTACTTAGCATCGTTGAAAGCACCGGTGCTGACCCAAAGGTCAATGAATGTCATAGGATCTATATAGTCCCCTATCCAGCCTGCACGGGAAATCTGATAGTCTCCTGCTTTTTCCCTGTCAAGCTTAACCTGGAAGTCAACGTTTTCAAGCTTTAATTCTATACCAAGATTTGTTCTCCACATTTCCTGCATTGCCTGAGCTATTATCCTGTGAGATTCCAGTGTGTTATAGAGAATTGAGAACTTGCTGAAATCGGATACTTTGAATCCTGTCTCTGCAAGGCCTTCAGCAAACAATCTCTTTCCTTCTTCTATGTTGTAATCAGCAAGCTTGCCTACACCGTTCCTGTACTCCTGATTGTTCTCATCCAGCATTCCAAAGGGTACAACACCTTCAGCAGGCAGCTGTCCGCCCTGAGCTATCTTGTCACAAATGGTCTGTCTGTCTACAGTCAGGGAAAGGGCTTTTCTAATTTTTGCATTGTTGAAGGGTTTTATCCTTGTATTCAGATTGTAATAATATACTGCAAGCTCTCCGCCTATAATAAGCTCAGGATTTCCTTCATTTTTCAGCTTTGCAGTAACTGCCTGGGGAAGGGGAAGCAGGAAGTCAAATTCTCCGCCTTCGTATTTCTGCCAGGCTGTATCTTCATTATTAAGTATTGCTAAGTCAATTCCGTCTAATTTAACAAGGTTTGCATCGTAGTAAGAATCGCTCTTTGACATGAAAATTTTTGCATCATGTTCCCATTCAGTCAATTTGAAAGGACCATTGGATACATGAGTAGCAGCCTCTTTTGCCCAATCCGGATTGCTTTCAACAACTTTTTTGTTGACCGGATAATATGTGTAGAATCCGGTAAGTTCTATGAAATATGCGGTAGGAGCCGAAAGAACAACCTCAAGGGTTTTTTCGTCAATAGCCTTAACCCCTACGTCCTCAACTTTGCCTGCGCCTGTATTGTACGCTTCTCCGCCCTTCAGATAATAAAGCTGGAATGCATAGTCGGATGCGGTATCCGGATTCAATGCATGCTTCCATGCATATTCAAAGTCTTCGGCTGTAACCGGATCTCCGTTGGACCATTTGATGCCATCCCGGAGAGTAAATGTGTAGGTTACATTGTCGTCGGCCAACGTATAACCACTAGCCATTCCGGGTACAAATGTGCCGTCTGCCAACCTCTTGTAGAGGCCCTCGAAACAGTGGTCCAATACCCAGGAGTCATGAGTTCCTTGTGCCATTGCCGGGTCCAGGGATCCGGGCTCAAAGCTGTTGTTGCTTCTGATTATCTTTGGTTCTGCTGCCGGTGGAGGAGTCTCTCCTCCCGGTGTCTCAGCCGGTGCCTTCGGAGCACATGCCGACAGCGCAATGCTAAGAACCATCAGCATTGCAAGTGCTAGTACTAAAGATCTTTTCATTAACTCATCCCCTTATCTTTTAATTTTGACGCCTGAAAAAAGTCGGCGCCGTTGAAAATCAAGCACAGCATTATGCATTCTAATATAGAGTATATCAAAGGTTTGTGTATTTTCTGTGAATTCTTATCGTATTTTTTATGAATTATTGAAGTATTCTGAATTAATCGGGAAAATCCGAGTTTACTTTGTAAATTCTACATTTTTTTCAACAGTTTTATTGCTGCTTCCCTTATGGTTTTGGGATTTCCTTTTCCTTTTGAGGCCTTCATTGTACGCCCTATTATAAAGCCAATTGCCTTAGATTTGCCCTCCTTGAAATCTATTACCGATTTTGGGTTTTCCGTCAAAATCCTTCTTACCAGTTCTATTGTCTCAGACTCATCGTTTATCTGTTCCAGCCCGAGTTTTTTGACCAGTGTCTCCGGCTTCTCCCCGTTTTTAAACATTTCTTCAAACACCTGCTTTGCCGCTGCTGTGCTGATCACTGAATCACCGATCAGCGTCAGGAGTCCCGCCAGGTGGGAGGGAGGAAAAGTGATATCCTTCGGAGAAAGCTCCCTTTCATTTAATATTCTCATAAGCTCCCCCATCACCCAATTGCTGACTGCCTTTGGATCATCATATCCCTTAAGACACTCTTCGAAAAAATCAGCTATGGCTTTTGAGCCTGTGAGCACTATGGAATCGTAGGCCGGAAGCCCGTATTCCCTGACAAATCTCTTCTCCCTTTCAATAGGCAATTCAGGTAAGCCGGATCTTATACCCCATATTCTGTTTGCATCTATCATTACCGGCCCAAGGTCCGGCTCCGGGAAATACATATAATCCTGTTCAGCCCCTTTGCTCCTCATAGATACGGTTGTCCCGCCCCATTCATCCCACCTTCTGGTTTCCCGGATCAATTTCCCGCCGGCCTCAAGCACACCCGCCTGCCTGGTTTCCTCGTAAGCAAGGGCCTTTTCCAGGGCTTTTATTGAATTCATATTCTTTATTTCGACCTTTGTACCGGGTATTTCCCCACCTATGAGCCTCAGGGAAATGTTTGCATCACATCTTAAGGAACCTTCCTGCATCCTGCAATCGGAAACCTCCAGATATTCCAGAATTTTTTTGAGCTCCCTCAGGAATTGGCCGCCCTCTTCGGGGGTGCTGATATCCGGCTCAGTCACTATTTCAACAAGGGGTACCCCGGCTCTGTTGCAATCAATAAGGGAGTAATCCCCTGCCCCGCCCCCATGGAGCAGCTTACCGGCATCCTCTTCAATGTGTATCCTTTTTATTCTGATTCTCTTTGGGCTCCGCCGCTGCAAAGGGGAATATCATATTGTGTTATTTGATAGCCTTTTGGAAGATCGGGGTAAAAGTAGCTCTTTCTGTCCATCCTGCTGTATTCCGCAATTTTGCAATTTAACGCAAGCCCGGCTTTTATCGCAAAATCCACCACCTTCTCGTTAAGCACAGGAAGAGCCCCGGGAAGACCCAGGCATACCGGGCAGCATCGGGTGTTTGCAATGCCCCCGAATTCATTTTTACAGCCGCAAAACATTTTTGTATTCGTAAAAAGCTCTGCATGAACTTCAAGCCCAATTACAGTCTCATATTTCATATGGCACCCCCGTTCCGGGAACAGAGCCTTTTGTCCCGGGTCTGCAGCTTTGCTCGTAAGCAAATGCAGCCCGGAGAATCTTTTTCTCATCAAAGGGCTTCCCTGTTATTTGCATTCCGGCAGGAAATCCCCCTGACATCCCGCAAGGCACCGATATGGCCGTATACCCGGATATATTGACGGAGGCCGTAAACGCATCCGCTATATCAAGCGTATTCCCCATATAATCTGAAGGAAAGTATCGGGCATTTTCACCGGATACGGCAATTATCACATCGCATTTTTCAAATGCCCTTTCAAAATCCTCCCTAATAAGCCTTCTAATCTGTAAGGCCTTTTTATAATACAAATCATAATTTCCCGGGCTCAACAAAAAGGCCCCCAGGAGAATTCTTTTTTTCACCTCTGTTCCGAAGCCCTCGCTTCTGGTTTTCACGTAAAAATCAAATAAACCGTCGTGTTTTTCGGCACGACGGCCGTATCTTACCCCGTCATATCTTGCCAAATTGGAGCTTGCTTCCACCGCCGCAATAATATCATAGATCCGGGGGGCATAGAGGACATGGGGCAGGGATATCTCTTCAATGCAGGCTCCGAGGGATTGAAAAATCTTTATTTGTTCGGATATACCGCCCCGATCCTTCACAGATACATTATCAAGTGCCTTTCCCTGTTCAAACATCCTTAATTGCTCCGATGTACCCTCCTGCTCCGGCATAAGTTTCCAAGTTCTGCTGTCTACCCCTCCGTCCAAATATTCCCTGGGTATACCGAGCCTCAATCCCTTTATATCATTAACCAAGGCTTCCCTGTAGTCAATTTTCGGGATCCTTGCAGAAGCCGGGTCCTTTGGGTCAAAGCCCCCGATGCAATTCATCACCAGGGCACAATCGCTGACATCCCGGGTGATGGGCCCTATCTGATCCAGAGAAGGGGCAGAGGTAATAAGCCCGTACCCGGACACCGTTCCATAGGTAGGCTTCATTCCTACAACTCCGTGCGATGCTGCGGACTGCCTTATGGAGCCCCCGGCATCCGAGGCAATAGAAAAGCAAACCTCTCCGGAGGCCACAGCAGCAGCTGACCTGTCCTGAGAGTCGATTGGGCATTCCACGTCAAACTCATCCATATTTGTTTTCCCTATTATTATGCTGCCGGCATCAGCAAGCCTGCCATATGCCTCGGCACTGTACGGGGGTATAAAACCCGCCAGCATCCCGGACGCACATGTGGTCTCTATGCCTTCGGTGCATATACTGTCTTTTAGTGCCATGGGTATTCCGGCCAAATCAGAGAGCGCCTCCCCCTCTTTAATTGCTTTGTCCACTTTTTGTGCATCCCTGTATGCCTTCTCCCTCGTCAAAGCAATAAAAGAACAGGTACCATCTTCCTTAATGCTTTCTATCCTGTGATACCTATCCTCTACTACCTCAATAGCGCTTATTTCCCTTTTTCTCAGCATATTCCTAATTTCCCGGGCAGTGAGCTGCCACAGCTTCATAATCCTCACTTCCTTTGCATAACAGATACCAATGATACCCTGTGAGCCTACTCTATTATTTTGGGCACTATGAAGAAGCCATCCTGTATCTCCGGCCCGTTCATCAGCACCTTATCCGTGTCCATCGAAGGCCTGACAATGTCTTCCCTCATCGCATCCGCATCAGGTACCATATTGTATAAGGGCTTGACCCCCTCGGTATCAAGCCCGTGTATCCCGTCTAAGTATTCCAGGATGGTATTCAGTTGTTTTATGATGCCCTCTTTTTGATCTTGCGAAAATTCAAGCCTGGACAAAAAAGCCCCACGCTCAAAATCTTTATCGGTAATCATTGACTGCACCTGCCCTGCTATTGTTTAGTCCATTACTTATAGTTCTGTCTATTTTTTACTGTTTTGCTTTTGTTGCTGTCTGTCTATTGCTATTGTCTTGACCATTCAATGAATGTATCCTCATCTATTACTCTTACATTCAATTCGTTTGCCTTTGTTAGCTTGGAACCCGCATCCTCCCCGGCCAGCACATAATCCGTTTTCTTGCTTACGCTTCCGGATACCTTGCCCCCAAAGCCTTCTATTATTTCCTTTGCCTGGTCCCTGGTGAAATTTTGAAGGGCACCGGTTAGAACAAAGGTTTTTCCGTTAAAATTGACATTATCCTTAATTTCTTTTTTGGAACCCTTTGTATTTACTCCATACTCCTGAAGCTTCTTTATCAGGTCAAGGTTCTGCTCCTGTTTAAAAAAGGTCATTATGCTCTCGGCCATTTTTTCGCCTATCTCGGGTATGCCTGTCAATCTTTCAAAGCCTGCCACGGACATTTCATCAATATCCCTGAATTCGTTTGCCAGTACCTGGGATGCTCTTTGGCCAATCATCCTTATTCCCAATGCAAAAATGAACCTGCCCAAAGGATTGGACTTGGAAGCCTCAATTGCATCCAACAGATTCTGAACTGATTTTTCTCCCATTCTTTCTATTTCCACAAGCTCGCTTTTGTGATTCTGAAGTAGATAAATGTCGGAGGCATTCTCAATAAATCCGTTTTCCATAAGGAGAGTCATGATCTGGGGCCCAAGGCCATCTATATTCATTGCATCCCTTGAAACGAAGTGGAACAAAGCCCTCCTTATCTGGGCCGGGCATGACATGTTTGTACATTTGGTCACTGCCTCCCCCTGTTCTCTTATGGTATCCGAACCGCATACGGGGCAGTTTTTCGGCATTTCAAAGGGCTTCTCGGAGCCATCCCTGTCTTCTTTTACAGATTCCACTACCTCTGGGATGACATCCCCGGCCTTCTTTATTATTACGGTATCCCCTATCCTTATATCCTTCTCCTTTATATAGTCCTCATTGTGAAGGGTGGCCCTTCCAATCAGAGACCCCGCGACCCTGACAGGCAGAAGCACCGCCGTAGGGGTCAGAGCTCCCGTTCTGCCGACCTGCACAATTATATCCTTTACCTTGGTTTTTTTGGTCTCAGGGGGAAACTTATATGCCGCAGCCCACCTGGGGGCTTTACTGGTATACCCCAGGATCTCCCTTTGCTTCAGGTCGTTTACCTTTATTACAAGACCGTCTATCTCGAAGGGCAGCTCCCCTCTCCTTTCGGCCCAGTATTCACATTTTTCTATTATTTCTTCGCTGTTCTTCCTTACGCTCATGAAGGGACTAACCTTAAAACCCATTGACTGCAGATATTCCAATGCTTCCAGATGGGTACTGAAAGCTTTCCCCCCGATGCTCTCCAGGCTGAATACGAATATGTCCAAGGGCCTCCCTGCGGTCACCCTTGTATCCAGCTGTCTCAGGGAACCCGCCGCAGCGTTCCTGGGGTTTGCAAACAAAGGCTCCTCCTGCTCCTCACGCCTTTCATTCAATTTATCAAAGGCTTTTTTGGATATGAATACTTCTCCCCTTACCTCCAGGTCAACCTCTTCCTGAAGAGTCAAAGGTATTGATTTTATAGTCCTGAGGTTTGACGTGATATCTTCTCCCTTTACACCGTCGCCTCTGGTAGCCCCCTGTACGAACCGCCCCTTCTCGTAGTTCAGAACTACAGTCAGCCCGTCTATTTTAAGCTCAATTATGTATTCAGCATCATTGCCCAGAGCCCTTTTTACTCTTGAATCGAAGTCCCTTATGTCGCTTTCGTCGAATACATTCCCAAGGCTCAGCTTTGGGGTGCTGTGGATCACTTCCGAAAATCCTTTAAGTACCTCTCCCCCCACTCTCATTGTAGGAGAATCGGCCCTCTTCACGGCTGGGTGCTCATTTTCCAGCTCAATGAGCTCCTTCATCAGCATGTCGTACTCATAGTCGCCAATCTCCGGCTTGTCAAGGACATAATAATTGTGATTATGCTTGTTTATAAGCTCTGTAAGCTCCTCTGCCCTTTTCTCCGCATTATTGATATCCAACAGGGTCCCTCCTTTCCAAAACATCTATACTTCCGGTGAAACAAAACTTATATATCACAACTACATTTGTTATATCTTAACCAAAAGCTCCTTGGGAATTTCCTTTACAAACTGCGAAACCGCATTGTAGGAAGTATTCCCATAAAGCATCCTCTCCAGCGCCGCTGTCAGATAAAGCCTTTCCATAGCCCGGGTAATGCCGACATACATGAGACGCCTTTCCTCTTCCATCTGACTGCTTTCAAAATAGGACCGCTGGCTGGGAAACACACCCTCTTCCATTCCGGAAATGAACACAAAGGGAAATTCAAGGCCCTTGGCACTGTGCAGGGTCATCATTACAAGAGAGGACTTCCCCTCCTCCAGTGTGTCTATGTCGGACATCAGGGATACCTGTTCCAAAAAATCCGGCAGCAGAGCGTTTTCATTCTGCGCCTCAAATTCAAAGGTAGCTGACAGCAGCTCTTTTATATTCTCCGCTCTCGTCCGGGACTCCTCATCACCGCTGCTTTCAAGCTCACCCAGGTAGCCTGTGCGCTCCAGAACTTCCTTCACCAGCTTCGAAACCTTTTCGATCTCGGAT
>CAYURW010000048.1:12549-19523 GCA_964447145.1 uncultured Clostridiaceae bacterium | reverse complement strand
GAACAAAGGCGGCTTTGCCGCGTTTGATGTCTATCCTAAAATAAATAGCTGCAATTAGTATCCCTGAGCAATCATATAAAACAACCCTGATATTCCCGATGCCATCTAATTATTTTTCATTATCTCCTCTGCCTGTTGCAGTATCTCCTCCGGGATTCCCATAAGCCGGGATATGTTTATTGCGTCACGGGGGACCCCTGCTTCGCCTTTTATCTCAATAAGGGCGTAATCCATATACTCTGATATGGAATCCCCCTCCTTTATGCTGCCAAGGTCAATATTCCTTAATCCCTTTACCTGCAGATGCCGGACTCCCGCCCCCCCAAGCCCGTCAAAATGGCTGGTTACTAATGTTATCCCGGGCTTCCCTGAAAGGTACCCGATAATAGCCTTTGAAATGGCATAACCCTCATGGGGGTTTGTCCCCCTTGACAATTCATCAATAAGTATCAGGCCTTTTTCCTCCGACTTTGTTAGTGCTTCCTTCACTGACTTGATTTCGGCCCCGAAGGTGCTGAGACCCATATCTGTTGATTGTCCGTCCCCTGCGGAAATATATATGTGAGAATTCATCCCTGTCTCCATGTGTTCAGCAGGCACCAGAAGCCCGTATTGAGCCATTGCGGAAAGCAGGCCGGCCATTTTCAGTGAAACGGTCTTCCCCCCCATATTAGCCCCCGTTATAAGGGTCACGCCCTTCTCCAAATCCAGGCTTATGGGGGTAAATTCCTTGCCTTTTCTTCTAAGGGCCGTTTCAGTCAAAGGATGCCGCCCGTTAACTATCTTCAGCCTTACATCGTCGCAGATAACAGGCTTTACTCCGTTAAAGGCATTGGCCAGGTAAGCCTTTGCAACAATGAAATCAAATTCTCCTATGGAATCCATGACTTCCAGTATTTCGCCGCCTCCGGAGGATATTTTTGATGAGATCTCTCCCAATATGATTTCTTCTTCTATGGCCTCCTCACCCTTCAGCATCTCTATTTTTTCTGAAAGGTCCAGCATATCCCTGTCGGGCCTTACCCTGTATGTGACATTTATATATGTTTCCCCCGAAGACTCAAGCATGCTGTTTTCTTTGAACTTTTTTATCAAATCGGTCTGATTCTTCCCCACGGTTATTTCGCCGCTGGATCTGACGGAGATACCAAGCTCCGCTTCAGCCTTTTTTATGGCCTCCTTCTTCAGGGAATTAAGCTTATTTTCAAGCAGTCCCTTCTTTTTCCTTATATTGGCCAGCTTCCCGGAATAATCATCATAAATATAAAAGGTCTTGATTCCCGTTTTTCCCGGGTCAAGTATGGCTTCCACCCATTGAAGCCCCTTTATTCTGTATTTATCCGGAACATTCCAGTGCAGCAATTTCTGCCCCTCTGATATGGACTTTGCCGTATATACAAAATTTTTAAGCTCAAAAAACTCAACAATGCTTAGAACCCCGCCGGCCATGCACCTTTCCACGGATCTCCTTATATTTTTTATCAGCCTCATGTGGGTCCTTATTCCGACAAAAACCGTCCTCTGAGAGTTGATGAGATTCTTCAGCTTTTCCACCCGGTCCAGCTCTTCCATCAGCTGTGCTTTATCAGACACCTCGAAGGCCTTCATGTTATTTTTCAATAATTGGCCAAAGGGGGTCAAAGGGTGCAAATCAGCCAGCACCCCTTCAAATTCCAATAATTCTCTTGTTTTATTATCCATCAGCATATTATCTCTCCCCTTGCATCACGTCAAAAACCGGTATGCGGGGCACTGCCCCCCTAACGGCGTCAAGTAATTTTTGCGGTTCGAAGTAATAGCCCTCGGGCGAATATGGGTTTACCGTAACAGCTATAATATTTATGCTCTCCACCGTGCAAAGCTCCATTCCCATCTTTCTGAACAAATGGAATTCACTGGGAGATATAAAAACCCTGGTTGGATCTTTAACGATAATTTTGATATCGCTTTTCCTGTTTTGCAATATATCCTTTATAGTACAAGCAGTCGCAGAACCGCTCAAAACTACGAAGGCCGTGTCTTCTCTCAACTGTTCCGATATTATGTCCCCGGACTGAAGGGAGGTAAGGGTGTCAATAAAGGTCGTATCGCCATCTGAATCAATAAGGGCTGACTTCCCTGATTCGATTATGTTGCAGGCAACATCCCTTATTCCTTCCTCCACGGAGGGTAGTGAATATATATTTATTATGTGCATGGTTTTTTCGACTACTTCGTTCATGTTCCTCGCAAGGGATGCACCTGTAGCCAGGACAGTCCCTTCGGAAACATAGGGAGCTGCTGAGGCGCGCCTGTCAAGGGAGCCGTCAATCAGCACCAGCCCTGCCCCCATTTTCTGCATTTCGAGGCACATTTCCCTGATAGTCAGAGAGGAATGAGGCCCCGAAATTTCAGTGTATCCGTCCCTTACTGCGCGGCCCAGTACGACCCTTCCCACAGGGGTGTTGTAGTCTGTAACCCTGAATATCTCAATACCCGCATAACCGCCCTTTATTGCACTTTCCACAGTAGTAAGGACAGTCCCCTGCCGGACATATATGGGAGGCTTTGCCGAATCCGTAAGGACATCCCTCCGTTCTCCGTCCCTGCCGGTAGAAATAAGCCCCAGCTTTATTCCCTTTTCGTCTGCCTGGCTTATTATTTCATTGAGAGTGACCGTTTTGCCGGCGTTTTTGCAGGTTCCTACTATGGATACTGTTTTGTTCTGCGGGTATATAAGGTCTATAAGGCGGGGGCCGGTCATTTTCCGAGCCTTGCCTTTGCCCTGTCCTTGCGCAGCATTTCGGTGGGTTCCAAATTCATGGCATTTCCTTCCAGAAGCCCCGCAACCCCTGACAGCCTGTCGTCCTTCCTGCCCTTGCATACATCGCAATTACATGACTCTTCAATATATTCCGGCTCTGTATAGGTTGTTATTACGCCTTCAAAATTCCTCAGTATTACTTTATTTTTGTTCTGGGATATCACATATTGGGGCATTACCGGAGTCTTACCGCCGCCCCCCGGTGCATCGACCACGAAGGTGGGTACGCAAAAGCCTGAGGTGTGCCCTCTGAGGCCTTCTATTATCTCTATCCCCTTGGATACCGTGGTCCTGAAGTGCTCTATCCCAAAGGAAAGGTCACACTGATAAATGTAATAGGGCCTTACCCTTATCTTTACCAGACCGTGCACCAAATCCCTCATTATATGGACGCAGTCGTTTACTCCCCTGAGAAGTACGCTTTGGTTGCCCAGTACAATTCCCGCATCAGCCAGCTTGTTGCAAGCGGCAGAGGATTCGGGGGTAATTTCCTTTGGATGGTTAAAATGGGTATTGAGCCATATGGGGGGATATTTTTTTAACATTTTTACAAGGTCATCGGTTATTCTCTGGGGCATAACGACGGGAGTTCTTGAACCGAGTCTCACTATTTCCACATGGTCGATTTCCCTGAGCTTTTTTATAATGTATTCAAGGACATCGTCATTCACCAGTAAGGGATCCCCTCCGGACAGAAGAACGTCCCTTACAACCGGGGTGTTTCTTATATATTCGATGGCCTTTTCTATTCTTTCCATGGGCATTTGCTCGTCGTGCTGCCCTGCAAATCTCCTTCTTGTACAATGCCTGCAATACATTGAACATTGGTCGGTAATAAGCAGCAGGACCCTGTCCGGGTATCTGTGGGTCAGGCCGGGAACCGGAGAATCCTCATCCTCATGAAGGGGGTCAAGCATGTCTGCATCTGCCTTATGAAGCTCCAGTGAAGTAGGGACAGCCTGCTTCCTTATGGGGCAATGGGAATCCTCCTTATCCATAAGGGATGCATAATACGGAGTAATTGCCCCCCTCAAGGTTTTGAGGCATTCATTCACACCTGCCTCTTCCTCCGGGGTAAGAGCAATCACCTGTTTTAGCTGATCTACTGTGGTGATCCTGTTATTTACCTGCCATTTCCAGTCATTCCACTGTTCAGGAGTAACATCCTTCCACAGGGGAATATCATTGTAATTTCTCAATGCATTTACCTCCTTTAAATTATTGCTACGCACATACAATACTGTTGCTATGCATACATCTCAGTGAAAAGCTCCCTAAGCTCCTTGCTTTCCCTGAGTATCTGAAGCGTTATTTCCGCATGTCCTTTTGTATAGCCGTTTCCTATCATCATTGTGACATCGCTTCCTACTCCCTCAGCCCCAAGAGCCGCCTTTGTAAAGCTTGTCGCCATGCTGAAAAAGTATACCAGACCCGTGTTTTTCGTTGCCAGTATGCTGGTCATTTCGGTGTCGGGTATGTTTACGCAGTTTATAGTGATATCGGCCATCTGTCCTTTTGTTAATTCGGAAACCTTATTCATTATTTCCACCGGCATTCTGGCATTCCCGACAAATACTTCATCACAGAATCCCAGTTTTCTCAGTCTTTCCTCACTTTTGGGACTGCCGCAGCAGCCAATGACCTTGCCCGTTATCCCCGCTCTTTTCTTTGCCTCATAACTGCAGAGCACCCCTGATTTGCCTCCGGCGCCGATAATAAAAACCGTATCCCCGGGCTTTACGAGTCTGGCAGTCTGGGCGGGAGCACCGGCTACGTCAAGAGCCGAAAGTGCAAGCTTCTCCGGCATATCCCCGGGGAGCTTTGCGTATATTCCGCTTTCAAAAAGTATCGCTTTTCCTTCTATATCCACCTGATCTATATCTTTTCTTATTTCCTTTATTTTATCTATTCTGAGGGGGGTCAGGGAAAGTGACACAAGAGTTGCTATTTTGTCCCCCGGCTTTAAGTCGATTTTACCCTCTAAGGCAGGCCCGATCTTCTCAATAGTTCCAACAAGCATTCCTCCTGAGCCTGTAACGGGATTCCTGTGCTTGCCCTGCTTTTCCACAATTCCGAGCATTATCTCCGCTATTTTTTTCTCGTCTCCCCCGGCTTGTTCTTTTATTTGTGTAAAACTGGCGGAGTCTATGTTCAGAGTGTGTACATCTATAAGTATTTCGTTATCATAGAGCAAATCCATATTGTTATCGACCCTGCCTGCTGGTTGCGGCAGCACCCCAATTGGTTCGATAACCCTGTGGGTACCGTATTTGCATCCTTTTTTCATGAATTGTCCCTCCCATTTATTCTAAGTGTTCTCTAATCTAGTACTTTTAAGCAAATATCATGCCATTGCGGAAACACAAAATACACCGGTCATCACTAATAACAACATTGTGTATTTGCGAATCCCGGTGTTCCTATGCTGCCAGCCCCGGCCCTTATAGTATTTAATGCTTAAAATCCGGCATTAAGCTCTGATATTGTATTTTGACATTTTGTACTGAAGGGTCTGTCTGGGTACATCAAGTATCTCTGCTGCCCTGGTCACATTGCCTTCGCTTCTTTTCAGGGCCTTCTCAATAAGTATTCTTTCTGTATTGTACAGTGTTTTCTTAAGGGATTTTATTTCATGGTCCTCCTGTGTCATTTCGGATTTTCTGAATACTTCCCCCAGGTAATATGGAAGGCAGCTGCTGTCTATTATATCCCCATCTGCTATATTCATTGCCCCTTCTATGGAGTGCTCCAATTCCCTCACATTCCCGGGCCAGGGGTATTCCATGAAAAACCTTTCCACATCGTAGCTTACGGATTTGACATTTTTATATAGGCGGCCATTGTATTTATTAATAAAATAATCAATAAGGAATGGTATGTCGTCTCTTCTTTCTCTTAAGGGCGGCACTTTAAGGGATATGA
Source organism: uncultured Clostridiaceae bacterium (assembly GCA_964447145.1). GTDB lineage: Bacteria > Bacillota > Clostridia > Lutisporales > Lutisporaceae > BRH-c25. Next base: position 13,798 of record CAYURW010000048.1, on the reverse strand, counting down.
CGCTGAGACGATAAAACAGGTCGTCCCTGAGAGTTTTATCCTGCAGCGCCTGGCGGGGGTCTATGTTTATTGCAGTTACTATCCTGACATCAACGTGGATGGTCTTCGTATCCCCGATCCTTCTTACATTCCCGTCCTGTATGACCCTGAGGAGCTTTGCCTGCAGCTGAAGGGACATTGAATTGATTTCGTCCAGAAAAAGTGTCCCCCCGTTAGCCAGCTCAAAAAGCCCCGGTCTGGTCTCCGCTCCGGTAAAGCTGCCTTTGACAGTGCCAAAGAGTATGCTTTCCAGAAGGGTTTCGGGAAGAGCCGCACAATTTTGGGCAATAAAAGGCTTATTCCTGCGGGGGCTCGCATTATGTATCGCATGCAAAAGCAGTTCCTTGCCGGTGCCGGTCTCGCCATAAACCATTATAGGGGATGGAGAGGAGGAGACCGTAAGAGCATCCTTTTTCAGCCTCAGCATTATTGCCGATATTCCGATAATATCAGCAAAATGAAAAAATGCCCTGCTGCCGTCATAGCTGTTTTTTGACCTTGCGTCCTTAAGAAGCTCAGCCTGCAGATCCACTACCTTTTCGGAAAGCTTTTTTACCTCGGTGATATCCCTTGATACTTCAAGAGCTCCCACTACGCGTTTTCCTGAAATAATGGGGATAGTGGAATTCACTGTGGTTATCTGGACTCCCTTATAGTTCTTGAAGGTTTGCTGGTAATTGAGGATTGGTTTCCCCGATTTGATGCTCTTCAGTATGGTGCTGGTGTCTTCAGTCAGGGAGGGATATATTTCCAGGATATGCCTTCCTACGGCTTCTTCCGGGTTGATGCTGTCCAATTCAGCCGCAAATTTATTGTAATAAACTATCTTCCCGGAGCTGTCGACAATATGTATGCCTTCCTGAATATTATCCAATACGTCTTCGATGTTCTCTCTGAATAAAGTATTGATAATGATCAGCTCCCTTTCCCAATCATTTGACGGGTCTCTGTATTCCTGCCGCCGATTATTCGGCATAGGGGTTATTAATAAAGCAGGCTTCGCAAAACCTGCTGATACCATAAGTATATATCACTGACAATAATATTACAAACAATTATTTTCTTGGGTTACTGTAAAATAAACGTTGGCAAATGTTACCGTCAAGCAAACGCTGGCAAGTTATCTTCATACAATTTTTTGTAAATGTTTGTGCTAAACATATACTCGCTCTGTTTTTTATAAATGCTTGTGCTAAACATATACTCGCTC
>CAYURW010000048.1:0-12449 GCA_964447145.1 uncultured Clostridiaceae bacterium | reverse complement strand
ACTCGCTCTGTTTTTTGTAAATGTTTGTGCCAAACATATACTCGCTCTGTTTTTTATAAATGCTTGTGCTAAACATATACTCGCTCTGTTTTTTGTAAATGCTTGTGCCAAACATATACTCGCTCTGTTTTTTATAAATGCTTGTGCTAAACATATACTCGCTCTGTTTTTTATAAATGCTTGTGCCAAACATATACTCGCTCTGTTTTTTGTAAATGTTTGTGCCAAACATATACTCGCTCTGTTTTTTGTAAATGCTTGTGCTAAACATATACTCGCTCTGTGGAAATTTTATGTTAACTGATATTTATAATTTAATGCGGTGAAATGTGCAAAATTTGAAGTAATGTATGAAATATAATGTTTAATCATAGCATTAATCACAATTTCGCGTAAATTCAAACGAATATAGTTTACATAATCCAAATTCTCACACATTAATCGAAATTTTGCACAAATCAAGCCGGCAGCTTACAGAAGCACCTCTTTAATATCTTGATCATCCGCCGGCCGCACATCCATGTATTTATACTCTGGATCACTGTGCCTCTTATATTTTACCCTCACGCTGTCCTTCTCTTTTTCCTTGCTGTACCTTGCGACCACCGAGGCGGCAAAGCCGACGTCCTCCTTTGAAGGCTGCCCCCCAATTGAAGGTACAAGTACAACAGTTGAACCGGCGCAATCGGCAGTGTCGAATATTATATGCTCATCCCTGAAAAACCCCGGCAGCAGCCTGTACTCCCCCTCGTTTCTGGTACATACAAGCTTCGCCCCGGGAGAGATCCTCATATGCCTTCCTAGTCTCAGGAACTTAATATCAATAGGCTTCACATTTTCTCTTCCGTACATAAAAAGATCCCTCAGGCGATTGGCAAACTGCGGTTCGGTAAGCATGCACCCTCCTGCCGGGGAAGGATATTCCTTTATTCCCAGCTCTTTTGCCAGTTCTATCTGGGGCTTACGGGACTTTCCGCTTATCCCCAGCAATTTTGCTCTGTCGACAAGCCCGTCCTTTTCCATTTGGGTCGGGGCCAAATTGAGTGCGCACAAGGGCCTGAGTATTTTGTCCTCAAATCCCGACTCCCTCTGCACTATTTCAAGAGACTTCTTATTCTGCGACATAGGCCTTTGGTTGAGCACCTCACCGGTTATGAGAAAGTCCGCATTCAGCTCTTTCATCATATTACCCGCATAATTCAGCATCATTGCGTGGCAGTCTATGCAGGGATTCATATTCTTCCCGTATCCGTGCTTTGGGCTTTTTGTCATTTTTAAATGTTCTTCGGTAAAATCCACAACTATCAAGGGCAAATCTACCTGTGCAGCCATTCTTTCAGCATCTTCAGGGCCGAAAAAAACCGATGCAAAGCAGATTCCCGTTACTTCAATACCCTGCCTTTGGATGAGCTTTGCAGCCAATATGCTGTCAAGTCCTCCCGAAACCAGGGCTAGTGCTTTTGTCATTTGTTCATCAAGTCCTTTTCATAAATATATTCCGCAATCAGTGTATACTTCACAACCTGTGCTATATTCCACAATCAGTGTATACTTCACAACCTGTGCTATATTCCACAATCTGCTGCCTATCCCCGCTCTCTATGCCTCTCTATTGCAAGTTCGATAAGTCTGTCAATAAGCTCCCCGTAGCCAAGCCCCTCTGCTCCCCAGAGCTTGGGGTACATGCTGATTTTTGTAAAGCCGGGGATTGTATTGAGTTCATTTATATATACCTTTCCGGTCCCCTTCTCCAAAAAGAAATCCACCCGTGCCATTCCGCTGCAATCCAGGGATTTGTATGCTTTGACTGCTATTTCTCTTATTTCCTGGGACTTTCTCTCCGGCAGCTCTGCGGGAATGATAAGGATCGATTTGCCTCCGTCAAAATATTTTGCTTCGTAATCATAGAACTCTCTGCTGGGAATTATTTCTCCTATTCCGGAAGCAACAGGATCATCGTTCCCTAGAACCGAACACTCCAATTCCCTGCAATCTATACCTTTTTCTATCAATACCTTTCTGTCATGTCTGCAGGCTTCCATCAAGCCCCTTACAAGGCTCTCTCTATTGTGGGCCTTTGTAATTCCAACACTGGAGCCCATATTGGCCGGTTTGACAAACATCGGGTAGCCGAATCTGGATTCTATTGCATCCATGGACAGATCGATGCCCTCTTCTATGTCCTTCCTAAGCATGACTGTATAGTCTCCTACGGGAAGCCCCGCCCTTTCGAACAGCTGTTTTGAAAAATCCTTATCCATTCCGAGGGCTGATGCCATGACTCCGCAGCCTACATAAGGGACTCCAAGTATCTCAAAAAGCCCCTGTATGGTGCCGTCCTCACCGTTGGGGCCATGGAGCACCGGGAAAACCACATCTACCCCGCACCCGGCCTCGCTGTCAAAAATACCTGAAAATAAAAGGTCTACTGTCTCTTCCCTACCAAGTGCGCCGGCTTCCTTCTCCCAGCTTCCGTCCGCTATTTTGCTCGTATCCCCTTTATAGGTCATCCATTCTCCCTGTTTTGTGATCCCAACCATGTATATATTGTATTTTACCTTGTCCATTGCATTTATTATGTTTGTTGCAGACATAAGGGATACCTCGTGTTCTCCGGATTTGCCCCCGAATACCACGGCTACATTCAGCTTCTTACCCATAAACTGACCCCCATAATTTTTTATATTCTATTATATGCAAAATTTTGCCTTTTGCTCAAAATGACAACAATATGTTTCGCACTATACATTTTACATCAAATTCAAATAGTGTGAAACATATTCCCAAATTCATATGTCGTGAGTGGTTTTTCACATCCTCCTACATTCAAATGATATATCTCATTCTACACTCATGAATATCATTAATCAATATGGAGACAATCCTATATGGAATATGCCAGTATATAGTTAATTAAAAATAGCATACAACCTTTGGTGTATTCTATGAAACAAGTTAACATAAATTTGCAAAACCCATAATTAAAGCGAAAAAACACAAAATTTTGGACAAATTTTTGACTTTGGGACAAAAATTGGGCCTAATTGGGCTTAAATCCGTAGAATTGGTTAACATAAATCACAAATTCAGTGTTTTTTTGTCCCATACTCGAAATTTTGTCCAAAACTTGGGGAATTCGAAAAAAATCCGGGCCTGAGCATAATTGCCCGGCCCGGTTTTGCTGCTAACTGCCTGCTAAACTTTTTTCGGCGATTTCAATTGCCTTTTTCACAACGTTTCCGCAATCTCTTGAGGATACTCCTCCCCAGCCTTCAGATCTGACTATGCCGTCTACCCCGAGTTCTCTAGCTATTTCGTATTTCAGATTCTCGGACATTACTCCTCTATTCCTACTCATAGCTAATCCTCCTTATACAGCACACCCGTACGTTTTGCGCTAAACAACCGGGCAATCGCCTTATATCTGCTGTGCTGTACAATACTATTTTTTGTTTTTCAGCCGGTATTATGTGAAGAAATAATTAGCCCCCAAGGCATTACTGGGTCAGTGTCCCATCTTCATCCTTAATAATCCTGAGGATGTTCTCTTCATTTCCGTTTTCCGCATTTATATACACAAAGCAATCAAATTGATCATATTTTCCTTTGAATTCATAGCATAACTGCTCCTTGTCCCCGGGCATGGGGATTATTGCCAGCTTTACTCTTTCCACCTCCAGCTTCTTGTTTACCTTTTCTCTTGCCTGTGCTTCAGTGAGTTTAGGCTTTTCTATTTTGCGCTCCCTATGGGCCATAAGGTATTGAAAAGCATCAAAACCGACGACCTCCCCATTATCCAGGGCGACCTTTACCTTTAGGAGGTCCGGGTATATGAGGATGCCATCCTCAGTTATGCCAACAAAAGTAATTGTCGTGGTATTGTCGTTTTTTAGGAAATATGTCTCCGTAAGCTCCCCAAAGCCTTGTTCTTTAAGGAATTTTCCCGCCTTGTCCCCTGCTTCCTTGTCCGTCAGCTTTTTTGATGGTATATCCCTTGGATTCAGCATCCACAGAACATGGCCTCCCTTTTTTGTAATATCTATGCTTATGGGGCCGGCCTCCAGCCCAAAGGTATGTATTTTACCCTTTCCTGAGCTTACCTCCTTTATGGAGCCTGCTTTGTCTCCCCCAAGGAACTTTTTTGCCCTTTCCTTAGCCTTTTCCAGGTTTATGTCTTCTCCGTCAAGTCCCTTCGGCTTTCCCTCCATGACATTGTCAGAAAAAGGGCCGTCATATATCAATGCGGGATATTCCTTGAAATTGTCCTCCATTTTGCCGAATTTGACTCCCACAGCCTCTCTGGAGGCCTTTTTCAACATTATATTTCCCTTTTCCCTTATCTCGCCGAATTTGATTTTCCCTTCGGTTATATCTGACTCCATGGCCCGGAGTTGTTCCAGCAGTTTTCCTGCATAGCCCCTGAGCTTCGGGATCTGTTCCGCATCCTTATCTGTTGCCGGCTTGTTCTGTGCGCTCAGCTTGGATAGACTGAAGCTGTAATCCCCCACTTGGTTGAGGTATTTTTCTGTCTTGCTCAATGCATTATGAGTTATAGGCAGCTGCCCCAGGTTCTCCGCCGCAGAATATGACTGCATCCAGGTTTGGGCCATCAATGCGCTGCTCTGGCCCGGGGAAGCCGAAATTTCCGCCTTCTCGAGAAGCAGCTTTATATTTTCCACATTTGAAACTAGCTCTCTGAAGGACCTTTGATAATTATTCTGAAGAAAGGTCCGGTACTGTTTCATTCCGGCATAAGCAGTATATGCAAAAAAACCGGTAAAAACCAGTGCCGCACTAAGTATCCCTATGATCACACGGTATTGCCTCCTGTCCGGATGTCTGTCTGATGGTTTCATGGTCATGCCTCCTATTTGCAGAAATAGTGTTTTCCTATCACTTTTATGATAGGCCTCGACCAAATCCATTTATTTGTTGTTTTTGCGGGATTATAATAATATATGGCTCCTCCGGAAGGGTCCCAGCCGTTCAGAGCATCCCTTGCAGCTTTCAATGCACTGTCCCCCGGGGGCTGGAACATCTGCCCGTCAGATACGGCGGTAAAAGCCCCCGGCTGGAATATGACCCCTGCAACCGTTTTTGGGAATCTGGGATCATCCACCCTGTTCAGTATGACCGCAGCCACTGCCACCTGGCCGGTATAGGGCTCCCCTCTTGCCTCGCCGTGTATACATTGGGCAAGAGTATAGGTCTCATTGCTTCTTGATGTGACTTTTTTTGCTGCGGGTGCGGTCCCTGTCCTTATTCCTATGGCACCTGCAGTTGCATTGCCCACAATCCCGTCTGCCTTGAGTCCGTGCTTTTTCTGAAAGGCCTTTACCGCATTTGCCGTCCTCCAGCCATATATTCCGTCAACTGTCCCTTTGTAGAATCCCCAATCCCTTAACCTTTTCTGTACCTCTTTTACTTCCGTACCCCTGGATCCCCATTTTAGAAGTATTGAGGCCGCATCGCCGCTTATAAGGGAAGAAACATAATTCTTATACACCCAGGCTCCAAAGCCGGCATAAATAAAGACTATTACAATAAAAGGAATGAGCCTCTTAAATTTATCTCTGTTCAAAACAAACACCTCCTGTCTTATTTTTTGTAACGGGAGGTGTTTTATTCATAATAATTTTTTCTTCATTTTCTGACTATTTCGGCAAGCCTTAAGTTCATGCTTTTGGCTAATTCAAAAATTTTGAACCTGAGTTTAACGGGCACATTTCCTTTTGTCCCGGCAGAAAAAAGCAGCTTATATTCTTCATCTGACAGTGAAGCCCTCAATTGCTTCATCGTTTTTTCGGGCATTGTTTGAGCGACATCGATAAAGCACAGGGGAGGGAACATGACGCACCACCAATTCTTCCCGGCTCCTTCCCCGATCACTATATTTAACGACTGATATGTTCCTGCGGGGAGTGTAAAATCCCCATAAACCCTGGTTGGAAAATCGGTCATCCCAAAATCTGCCTTTACGTTATAAGGCCTTCCCATTCCCTCTGCGGCTTCTTCGGCAATGGCTTCTATTTCCCTGAGATTTTCACGTATTATGCTTCTTACTTCCGCAATATCCCCAAGGCTTTCAAATTTTGCGCCCATGCTGCCTATTACGCTGTCCCTCACCTTAAGCTTAAGCTGTTGATCAAAGGGGGAATCGCTGTTGGCAATTACGTGAAGCCTTATTATTTTGTCAGGTACAGCCGCCAGTTCTTTGTCGGTATTTATGTAAACATTCATAAGTAAGCCGAAAAGAAAGAAAAATAAAATTATAAAGACCCCGATTTTGTATTTCATAAAATCACCCTCCAAAATATTGAGTTTCCATGCTGGCATGTTTTGCATGCTGATATGTTTGGCATGTTCACCATGCTGACATGTTTGACATGTTCGTCATGTTCGACACTTTCGTCATATAGCTATTTTCGCCATACTTTGAAGGATTTATTCAATTCTTCACTTTATAAGTCCCACTCTTCTTATATGAACGTTGGCAGTCACTTTTATTTCAATATTGTCCGTAAAGTATTTGTCGTAGTCCCTTTCTATTGTCTTAAAAAGCTTCGGATGGTATTTGCTCAAATAATCCCCTGCCCCGATGAGATCCGTCCGGAATTCCTTCTGGAACCTTCTTGCCAGTTTTTCACCCTCCGTCTCTATCTTTTTCTTTACCTCCCTTTCGGCTTCCCTTATAAATCTATAATCAAGCACCATTTTGTCCAGGGAATATTCTTCTACGCTCCCCTCAAGCTCCATTTTGTAATCAAGATATATTTTACCCCCCTCCACTTTTAAAAGTTCAATATTCCTCTTGAACCTGAAATGCCTGAAAACCGTCGGTATGCCCTCTACCTCCACGGGAATGCTGCCTCCCCTGGCTTTGTTCCTAAGTCGGCTGTATGAAGAAACCTCATCATCCCCAAGGTATCCCGCAAGCTTATATCCCTTGATCACCCCCGCACCGGACACCCTTATCTCATCCTTGTCTGCGATAAGCCTTGGAATGACAAGGCCCCCCTTGTTTTCCAACAGCATTATAATTGCGTCGGAAAGGTTCATTTTCAGGATATTGGAATTGTAATTGCTGTTGTCAGTTATCCCTGCAATATATCTCATAAGCAGCTTGTCATACTTGGGCTTTACTTTAAATGCCTCCTCCGCACGGCCCTGCACTATATAGGTATACATGGTGTTTTGAAGCTCATGGTATCTGTATGCACCGTCCACTATGTCCTTTAAGAGTTTTTCATCCTTCATCACCCCTTCCCCGAATAATATGGATCTTGTAAGTCCGAAGTACTGTTTCTGGGAAAATCTCTGAAAAAGCTGCGACTGTGAATGTATGATATCGCAGCTTACCGATTCAAATGTCTCAAAGGCAGTTCCCTTGGACTCTTCTTTCATTTCCTCCAGCACCGGGGCCGCAAATGTAAAAGTATAGTTTGCCTCCGGAGCCTTTTGATTTCCTTTTTTTATATCGTCTACCCCGATAGCCAATGTAAACATCCTGTCTTCTATCTCTACTTTATCCCAGCAGCCGGCTGCCATCAGAGTGAATAAGATCACTATTGCCGCCAAGATCACCCTTTTACCCTTTTTCATTTATTCCACCCCCAGTTTTCTCAGTTTGGCAATAAGCAGCAAAATAATCGGTATTAAATACATGAACAGGCAAGCGGTAAAAGTAATAATTGATGTTACCCATTTATTCAGGCCGGCAATATTGTCAGGCTGCAGTGCAAAATAGTATATCACTATCGCCAGGGGCAATACATACTGCTTCTGCTCCCTGGTTCCGGCGATCTTGGAAATCGAATAGCTGATAACAAAATAAACTGATATAATGTTTGTAAAAACCGAAAGCATCCAAAGTGACAGTATCACCCCCTGAAGGTGCTCGATAAAAAGTCCCGGGATGCTGACCAGCCTGACATAGCTCATCAAAGGCCATATAAGATATCTCACGACTTTTTGCCCAAAGACAGCTGTGCACAAGGCCGTAACCGTTGTCAGAAAGAAGGTGATGAAGAGAACGGCGGCTATTGCCGGTTTGTATGCCTCCTTCGGTTTTTTCATAAACCCAATATAAAAAAGGGCGACCTCAATGCCACCGTAATTTATGGCCAATACCGGCATAGCGGCCAGAGCTTTGGCCGGGGATGCCTGCAAAATGGGAAGCAGGTTGGAGAAATCCGCCAAGGGAAGCCCGAATATCAACAGAATAGCAAAAGGCACAAATAAAATCGGAAATACAAGTTCATTTATCCTTGCGATGCATTCGACCCCGTTTCTCACTAAATATGTACAAACCAAAATAAGGCTCAGCATTATTATTTCGGTAGGTGTCCTGAATAGCATGAACATTTTGACGACCTCCGTAAAGGTCCTTATAACATAGGCTTCTGCAATTATCAAATGGAGGGAGAATAGTGCTGTCAATAATTTGCCGGGGAGGACGCCAATTATTGTCTGACTATACTCCGCAAAGGTTTTGCCGGGAAATTTGGAATTAAGGGCGACAATGACCAATGCAGCCACTATATTAATAACCCCTATAAGTGCGACCAGCAGCCAGCCGTCAGACCCCGCCGCATCTGCCGCATCTGCGGCAATGGAAAACACCCCCACCGATATCACAGCCATTATAATGATCATTGCTATCTGGTAAGGTGATATAAGATCATCATTTTTCATCATCTTTGCCATTCTCCTGTTCCGCCTGATTTATAAGGCTCCTGTTATTTTTCAGCCTTATTTTATTTCTGGCAAGCAGCACGGGCCTTCTTCCCATCATAAATGTCGGAGCCCTTACGATCGTATCCTTCAGATCGCTTGCCGCAGAAGATACATAGGGGGACATATAGGGTACCCCGAAGCTTTTCAGCTTTACCATGTGACTAAGTATCAGGAATATCCCCAGCATGATCCCATACAAACCAAACACCCCTGCAGCAGCCATAAGGAAAAACCTGAGCATCCTGAACCCTACAGAAAGGTTATAGTTAGGGATTGAAAAGGAGGATATGGCAGTGACCGCAACTATGATTACCATTATGGGGCTTACTATCCCTGCGTCCACAGCTGCCGTTCCTATTACAATACCCCCCACTATACCTATTGCATTGCCTATGAGGACGGGCAGCCTCAAGCCCGCTTCCCTCAGCAGTTCGAAGGTCACCTCCATCAGAAAGGCTTCAATTATTGCGGGGAATGGGATTCCCTGTCTGGCAGCCGCTATGGATATTACAAACTTTGCCGGCAGAATATCCGGGTGAAAGGAGGTAATTGCTATGTAAAGGGCGGGAAGCAGCAACGAAAGAGTGCTGGCAAAATATCTTATGAGCCTCAGTATTGTTGAAACATACCACCTGTCGTAATAATCCTCAGGGGATTGGAACAGGCTGTTAAGGGTCGTGGGTACGATTAAGGCAAAGGGGGAGTTGTCGACCAGTATTGCTACCCTCCCTTCATACAGGGAGCCTGCCACTTCATCGGGCCTTTCAGTAATGTTTATCTGGGGAAAGGGTGAAAGATAATCATCCTCTATCAGTTGTTCTATATATCCGCTTTCCATTATTGCATCAATTTCTATGGTTTTGATCCTTCTTATCACTTCCTCCACCAGTTCGGGCTTTACAATGTCCTCTATGTACATTACCCCCACATCCGTGAAGCTTCTCCTTCCGACTCTCATCTGCTTCAGCTTCATCCTGTGGTCCCTTATCCTCCTTCTCACCAATGCGGTATTTTCCCTGAAGGTCTCCGTAAAGCCATCCCTGGGGCCCCTTATCAGGGATTCGGTGTTGGGCTCCGATACGCTCCTTTTGGGCCAGCCCTTGGCCCCTATTATTATGCTCTTTTCCGTGCCGTCTATAAAAAGCGAAGCATCTCCAATAAGAATAGCCAAAATAGCATCTTCCAGATTGTCATTGTCCTCCAGCTCCGGGGCGGGGAGCCCTCCGTACCTTACCAGCCTGTACAGCTCCTCCCCCGGCTCCTTTGCATCAGGGGGCACTTCTCTGGCATGAAGCATCAAGGCTTTGGTCACCGCTTCGTTAAGCATGTCGCTGCTGCTCATTCCATCCGTATATACCAGCAGCATCTTAAGGCTCTGTTCCTTCCCGACCCTGAATTCTTTGTAGACTATATCATCGCAATCCTTAAGGCGTTCTTTGAGCCTTTTTTTGTTTTCCTCTATACTTTTTGCATTGACCAATTTCCCCGTTTCCTGCTTCGGCTTCTTTTTATCGGTTTTTTTGTTAAAAAAAAGGCCCATGGATATCCCTCCCGATACGTTTTCTGCAGCTATACATTTTGCCGCTATATTTACTAAAACCGGATTATGATCAAAAAAGCAAAGGGCAGCAGCAAAAATGTGAGCCCGATCCCTAGGGCCCAGGCCGCATCCCCTTTAATTCCGGCACTTTTGAAATATCTGTAATCAGAAAGTATTGAAAATACACCTATTGCTATCATTGTCAAAAAAACTGTGGTATCCAGAAAGTTTTTTATATTTCCCTTTACAATTTCAAACATCTTATACCCCGCTTTCCCGATAAGTTATTTTTTACAAAGAAGGCCATATATATGCATGGGAATTTGGGCAAAAAAAACGGCCCGGGGCCGTTCTACATGTATCTTTTTATTACTTCCAAATCACTTATACTGTCCACGTCGTTTCCTATCTCGGGATAGGGAGAAATGATCACAGCCGCCCTCACCCCGAGCAAGGATTCGCACTTCCTTTGGATTGCCCCTATAGTCAGAATCCCCAGGGCAAGCCTCAGAAGAAACCCGATGCCTAAAATTCCTGCCATTCTGGCGGGGCTTTTTCTATATTGAAGCATTTCCTCGAAAAAGTCCCTGCACTTTTCCTTTACGGCGGGATTGAAGCAAAATATATTGCCCCCCGTAAACCGGCCTTCCCAAAGTCTGGCATAGGTCCTTCTGATTCCGGGATATTTCATGTCATTTACCTTTTTGTCTATAATTGAGTAATACAAGTCAGCGTCCCGCTCCCCGCACCTTTTAATAAAATCCTCTACCGATTCAGCCGTAAGCATTGGTATATCGGAGGTCACAATAAGCACATTTTTGTCCGGAGGTAAGTATTCCAATGCAGTGATCACATTTGATACGATAGAGCCCGACCCTTCTATAATGATATCTGCCACACCCCCCAGTACGGGCTCCAGGCTGTCCTTTGACCCTACTACTGCAATTTTTCCTACGCTGCCGGACTTTCTGAGGGTTTCTGCTACATACTCAATGATATGCTTGTCATTTATTTTATAAAAGGCCTTATTCAGTTTTTCTTCAGTACTGTTGCCGCTGTCCTTCTCTTCTCCCGCAAGAATTATAGCATCCAATTAACTCAATCCTTCCTTTCCCCTATGATCTGTCAGAATTCAAGGCCCCGGCTGCTTGTTTTGACTAGAAATACCTCATTTGCCATATCCTTTATATTTTCATATGCATTATATGCAGAGGCAGCTTCATCAAAAATTCCGAATACCGATGGGCCGCTGCCGCTCATTACACTGCCCAGGGCTCCGTATTCAGTCATCCTTGCCTTTAGCCCCTCTATTTGGGGGCATTTTCTTATTGCCGGTGTTTCCAGTACATTGCGCATATTTGCCGCTAACCCTTTCAAGTTTTTTTCATTAATGAATTTTATTATCGTTTTGATATCGGGCCTTTCTTTGATTTCCTCCAATACTAATTCCTCATAAATCTCTTTTGTAGAGATACTGGCCGAGAGTTTTGCCAAAAGAATAAGGCAATCGGGAATCCCCGGAAGCATGGTCAGCCTCTCACCCAGGCCTTCAGCCAAAGCGGTGCCCCCCTGGATACAAAAGGGGACATCAGCTCCAAGCCTCTTTCCTGCATCCAGTATCTCCCCTCCGGACAAACCCAGGCCCCATACCTTGTCAAGAAGCTTCAAGGTGAGGGCCGCATCTGTGCTTCCCCCCGCAAGGCCTGCAGCCACTGGTATAGCCTTGTCTATCTTTATATGGGCGCCCTCTTTAACGTTATACTTACTTTTCAGATATTCCGCCGCCCTGTATGCTATATTGCCTCTGCCGGGGGATATCCCGCCTGTGGTACAGGTTACGGCTATATCACTTTTCATGGACTTGACAGTAATGGTATCATATAATGCAATGCTCTGCATAATCATAGATACATCATGATATCCGTCAGGCCTTTTTCTCAGCACATCTATGGCAATATTTATTTTTGCGGCTGCCTTTCCGGTTTGTATATTCAAAACTATCACACTCCAACAATATTATAGAACATGTTCTTCTGTTTTAATATATATCACGATAAAAAAAGCAGGAATGCGCCCTTTTAACTGATGCCCACTACTGCTCTATTGTCTTATATCACGAGAACAAAGGCGGCTCCGCCGCATTTTAACTTAGTACGTCGTTAATTATCGGTAA